>JBOGDN010000025.1:0-13929 GCA_050742995.1 Stackebrandtia sp.
GCCCGAGGTGTAGATCAGGCACACCGGATCCACCGTGATCGGGCCGGGCGCGTCGCCGTCGGCCGGGCGCAGCCGCATGGCCGCCTCCAGCTCCGAGGGCGCGACCGCGGCCGCGCCTTGCGCGGTCGCGGCCTCGCGCCAGTGCGGCTCGTCTGACACCACGATGGAGGGTGCGAAGTCGTTCAGAATGTGTCGCTGCACGGCGCCGCGCACTTGTTCGTGCACGACCGAGAAGACCACGCCGGTACGCGAGGCGGCGTACAGCAGCGCGGGCACGTACAGGTGGTTGGCCACAGCGATCAACAGTCGGTCGCCGCGTCCCAGGCCGTGCTCGCGCAGCCAGGTCGCCAAGGTGCGACTCGCCGCGGCCAGCTGTTCGTACGTCATGGACTGCCCGGCGTAGGTGAACGCCGTCGCCTCAGGCGACCGCGCCGCGGCGTCGTCGAGCAGGTCATGGACAAGCGAGGGCTCAGTCATCGCGGCGCCCGTCGCTCGCGCCGCGGGCGAACAGCACCGCCAGCTTGTCCAGATAGTGCAGGTTCTCGGCGACCATCGTGTCCGGCGGCAGCTCTGTCGCCAACTCCTGCTCGACTTGTTCGACGATGTCCACTGTGCGAAATGAGTTGAACATGGGGAAGTCCGCCAGCGACGCCGCAGCGGCGAGCTTGTCGGCGTCCACGTCGAGCACTTGCGCGGCGACCGAGACGACCGCCTGCCGGGCCCGGTCGACGGCGCCGGGCGGGCCGGCCAGCCCGATCTCCGCGTGCAGCAGCCGCGACAGCTGTTGCGGCCACGCGGGCGGCTCGGCGCGGCCGCGTTCGACTCGACGCTTCGCGAGGTACACCGCGTCGGACAGTTGGCTCCACGCGTCGGCGTGGGCCGCGGCACGCTGGTCCGGCGCCCACCTGGCGTGCAGGCGCCGCGCGCGGGCCAGCAGCCAGATCTCGGCGGTGAGCTGCTCCAGGGCCTCGACGCGATCGGCGGCGTCGCGGTATGCGGCGACGTAGGCGTCGATCGTCGCGGGGTCGGGCGCGGTCACTCCGATGTGCTCAAGCGGCTCAAGCGCGCACGGCTCGATCCGCGCCGCGGCGGCGGTCAGCGGGGAGATCGCGGCCTCGTCCAGGGGCAGCCGGGCGGGGCGCGCGCTCCCCTCCGGCGTGTCGATGTGGTACGCGTCGACGACGGCGTCGCTCAGCAGCAGGAAACTGTGGTCGATGTGCCGGCGTCGGAAGTACGGCGTCCAGGGCAGTTTGTGCGCGTCGGCCACCACATACAAGGGACCGTCCTGCGCGATGCGACGCAGCAGCTGTGCGCCGTCGAGCAGGTCGGCGCGCTGCCGGGCCCGCAGCCCGAGCACCGCGGCCGCCTCGCTCAGTCGTCCGTCGAGTCCCGGGTCGACGGTGGGCAGCGGCGCGTCGAACGACGGCGCGAAGGCCAGCCGCGCTCCCAGCCGAAGGTGAGTGCGCGCGCCGTGAAACTGGTCCGCCAGCACGGCAAGGTTGGCCTGGAGACAGTCCAGAGAGTCGGCTTCGATCCCGGCGAGCACCTTGGTCCACATAGCGGCTTCCCGGTTCACGACGAACCCGCCAGTTGCACTCGCGGCAGCTCGGCGGTTGCCAGCCGCAGCTGCGATTCGGCCACCGTCGTGTCCGTGAGCTGTCCGTCCATGTGCTGCTCGTACGCGCCGAGATCGAGGTAGCCGTGGCCGCTGAGGCACACCAAGACCCCCTTGCGGGCCCGGTGCTCGACCTCGCCGTCGCGGACCGTGCCCGTTGCCAGCGCGATCGCGGCGGCGAGGGCGTGCCCGGACTCGGGCGCGGCCAACGTGGACTCGGTGAGCGCGAAGTCTCGGCACGCCCGCAAGGCGGTCTCCTGCCCGATCGCGGCGGCGGCGATCTGCCCGTGCGCCCGCATCGCCGACAGCAGCTTCGCCACGCCGTGGTAGCGCAGACCGGCCGCATGCGAATCGGGGACCGTGCACGTGCTGCCGATGGTGTACATCGCCTCGAGGGGGCCGGCGCCGCTGGCGTCGGTGCGTTCGTACGCGTACACGCCTCGGGTCAGCTTCGGCGTCACGTTCGACTCGACGGCAAGCAGCAGCGGCGGCCGGCGTCCCTCGTCGCGGGCCTTGGCGAAGAACGGCAACGCCACGCCGCCGAAGTTCGATCCGGCGCCCACGCATCCCACCACCGCGTCGACGTCGGCCTCGGCCGAGGCCAGCTGCTCGATCGACTCCAGCCCGATCACCGACTGGTGCAGGATGCTGTACGTCTCGCCGCTGCCGATGGCGAAGGCGCGCGTGTCGTCGCCGGCCGCGTACTGGACGGCTTCGCCGATCGCCAGCGACAGGCTGTTGCTCGACTCGCCGTCCAGGTCCCGGCGACCCACGTCGGTCAGCCCGCTGGGGCTGGAATGCACCTGTGCGCCCAGCAGCCGCATCAGCACGCCTCGGTAGGGCTTCTTGCGCAGGCTGTCGCCGACCATGAACACCGTGCATCGCAGGTCGAACTGTGCGCACGCGGCGGCCAGCGCCGTGCCCCACTGCCCCGCCCCGGTGCCGGTGACCAGTTCCTTCACGCCCGCTTCGCGGTAGTAGTAGGCCTGAGCCAGGGCGGTGTTGAGCTTGTGGCTGCCGGCGATGTTGCCGCCCTCGTACTTCACGTAGATCGGGACTTTCGCGCCGACGGCCCGCTCCAGCCGGTGCGCGCGCCACATCGGCGTCGGCCGGTGCAGGCGGTACTGCTCAAGCACCTCCGTCGGGATGGGCCAGTGCTCGCGGGCCTGCACACTCTGCCGCACCAGCGGCAGCGGCAGGTTGACGCTCACCGGCCCGCCCTCGGCGGTCTCCGGGCTGCGGTCCGGGGGAAGCGGCTGGTCCAGCAAGGACAGCACGCTGCGCCAGGTCGTCGGCACGGTCATTTCGCGCTCTCCATGACGACGTCGACGATGTCGGCGACGGTGTGGAACTGCCTGCCGACGAACAAGTCGTCCATGAGGGTCACGTCCAGTTCGTCCTCAAGACGCACCAGCATTCCCACGAATCCAAGCGAGTTCACGTGCAGCAGTCGGCCGCTGAGCGGTTCGTCGTCGGCCACCTTGGCGCTGTCGATGCGCAGTCGGGATTCCACGACGACGAGGCGCTTTACCGCCTCGTTCACCGCTTCGCGTGTGATCGGTTCTGATGTTGACGTCATGAGTCGCCCGCGGCCAATCTGGGGTCAGAGACGTCGCGCAGCCTTCCTCGGCCGTCGACGATCCAGCTGTAGGTGAAAAGTGCCGGCAGCCCGACCGGTCCGCGTGCGTGCAGCCGGTTGGTGCTGATGGAGATCTCCGGACCCAGTCGCATGGTGGGTCCGTCGTGCAGTCGCGTCGATCCGTTCACGACGATCGCCGCCGCGTCCACCGCGCGGCAGAATTGGTCCACAATCTCCGGATCGTCGGCGGCGACAGCCTCGGTGTGCCCGGTGCCGTAGGCGCGGATGTGCGCGACGGCGCCGTCGAGACAGTCCACGGCCGACACGGCGATGCTGCGGTCTGGGAACTCGCGGCCGAGGTCGTGCTCTGCCAACGGCTCGACGGTCACGTGGTCGGCGGACTTGACCGCGAGCGTCTCCGGCAGGCGAAGCGTGCAGTCGACGCCTTGCCTTTCGCCCTGCCGAACGAGCGCGGAGACGAACTCGGCCGCCGCCGCGCTGTCCACAAGCACCATCTCCAGGGTGTTGCACGCGGTCGGCTCGGACAGTTTGCTGTCAAGCGCGATCGCGGCCGCCTGCTCGAGGTCGGCGCTTGAGTGGACGTACAGGTGGTTGACCCCGCCGCCGCTGGCGAGCACGGGGATCTTCGAAGCCTGCTGGCAATAGTCGATGAGGCTCGGGCTGCCGCGCGGGATGAGCAGGTCCGCGGCGTCGCGGCGTTTGAGCAGCGCGCGCAGTTGTGAACGGTCGGCGTCGTCGAGCACGTGCACCATCCCCGTCGGCAGACCGGCCGCGGCGAGGCAGTCGTGCAGCAGCGCGCGGAACTCCTCGTTGACGGCGCCGATCTCCTTGCCGCCGCGCAAGAGCACCGCGTTGCCGGTCGCCACGGCCATCAGCGCGCCCTCGATCGTCACCGTCGGCCGGGCCTCGTAGACGAACAGGATGACGCCGAGCGGACGCGGCACGCGCCGCACGGACATGCCGTCCACTTCACCCGGGTCGTCGGCTCGCGGCTCGGTCAGCCGCGGCAGGGCCGCGAGGACCTCGTCGACGAGCGCGGTCAGCTGGTCGAGGTGCGAGTCGCGCAGTTCGACGCGTTCCAACAAGGCGCTCGGGTGGCCGAGGGCGCGGGCCCGGTCCACGTCGGAGGCGCTTGCCTTGAGGATGTCCGGCCAGCGCTCGCGCAGCCCGACGCGCAGCCGCTCGCCGAACACCGCGTATGGCGCCGCGGCCACCGGCGGCGCCGCGTGCGCCGCCTCGCGTGCCGCGCACACCATGTCGTCGACGCTCGGAGCCGCTTCCCCGCGGATCCGCGAGTCACCACATGAACTGTCCGCCATCGACGATCACCTTCTGTCCGTTGACGTATCGGCTGTGTGGACCGACGAGGAACTCCAGCGCGTCGGCGATGTCCTCCGGGTCGGCGATGCGCTCCTGCGGGATCTCCCGCAGCACCCGGGCCCGCTCCCGCGGGTCGTCGAGCCGGAACCGGCTCACCAGCTCGGGCGTTTCGGTCATGCCCGGGATCAGGCAGTTGACCCGCACCCGCGGCGCCAGCTCCAGCGCGAGGCATTTGGTGAGCTGGAGCAGCCCCGCCTTGCTCGCGCAGTAGTTCGCGCCGTCGCGGCGCGGTCGCACGCCGGTGGTGGCGCCGACGTTGACGATCGTCGCCTCGGCGACGTCGAGCATGTGCGGCGCCAAAGCGCGAGTGAGCGTGAAGACGCCGGTCAGGTTCGTGTCGACGACCGTGCGCCAGTCGTCGTCGCTCATCTGCAGGAACGGGCGGTCGACGTTCACGCCGGCGTTGTTCACCAGCACGCGCGGGGCGCCGTGCTCGGCGAGCAGCCGGTCGGTCGCCGCGTGGACGGCGGCGGTGTCGGCGACGTCGACCATGGCGGTCGTAAAACCTGTCCCCAGCTCCTCCTCCGCCGCCTCGGCCGCGATCTTGTCGCCGCGGTACAGCGCCACGACACGGTGGCCGAGTGCGCGCAGCCGCCGGCTGAAGGCCAGCCCGATTCCCCGGGTGCCGCCGCTGACCACCGCGAGCGGCGCCGTCGTGTCGCCCGTCATCGGGAGCCTCCCGAGGAGCGGTGGACCCGGATCGCCTCGGCGACCGCGGCGATCGTCGGCGTGCGGAAGAACTCGGCGATCGGCATGGCCACGCCGTACCTGCGCCGCACCTCCGCAAGACCCGCGAAGACGGTCAGCGAGTGCGCGCCGGACTCGAGCAGCGACCGGTCTGCGTCCAAATTGCCCTGATGGATCAGCTTGCCCCACAGCTCGGCCAGTTCGCGCTCAAGTGAGTCGCGATACTGGACGTCCGCCGAGGCCGCCGCCGCGGCTTCGGCTTTGATGCGGGTCTCGGCTTCGGCGACGAGCTCGGCGCGGTCGAACTTGCCGTTGGCGGTGGCCGGGATCTTCTCCACGGGGAACACCCGCGCGGGAACCATGTACGCCGGCAGCGCCTCCTGCAGCTGCTTGCGGATCTGGTCGGGGTCGACGGACTCGACGAGGGCGAAGAGCAGCAGCTCGCGGCCGTCCGGGGCTTCGCGCGTGGCCGCCACCGCCTGTCGCACGCCGCGGCAGCCGTTGGCGGCGGCCTCGATCTCGCCGAGCTCCACTCGGTACCCGCGGATCTTGACCTGTTCGTCGTTGCGCCCGAGGAAGATCAGCGCGCCGTGCTCGTCGCGCAGCACCTGATCGCCGGTGCGGTACATGACTCCCGAGCCGGCGAACCGGTCCGGCAGGAACCGCTCGGCGGTCAGCTCCGGCGCGTTGATGTAGCCCTTGGCCGGGCAGCGGCCGCCCAGGTACAGCTCGCCGGCCACGCCGCGCGGCGCAAGCCGGCCGGTGGAGTCGACCACGTACGCGGCCACTCCGGCAAGCGGCAGCCCGATCGGGGCGTGTCCCGGCCACTGCGGATCGGCCGCGGACAGCCGGTGGGTGACGACCGCGTGCGTCTCCGTCGGGCCGTACAGGTTGACCAGCGTGCAGTGCGGGCGCTTGGCGAAGAACTCCTTTTCCTGCTCGTCGAGCAGCAGCTGCTCGCCGGAGACGCACAGATAGCGCAGCTGCGCAAAGGACAGTCCGAGCTCCTCCGCGGCTTGTGTGAACGCGCGCAACGCCGCCACCGGCAGGTAGACGTGGGTCACCGCGGTGGAGTCCACCCGTTCGACGAGCGCCGGGAAGTCGCGCCGGTCGACCGAGCGGGAGACCACGGCGCCGCCGACGGCCAGCGTGGGCACGATCTCCTGGAAGGAGACGTCGAATCCCAAGGGCGCGTACTGCATGAATCGGGTGTCCGGGCCCATCTCGAGGGCGGCGATCTGCCAGCCGGTCAGGTTCGCCAGCGCCGCCTGGCCCATGTCGATGCCCTTGGGCTCGCCCGTGGACCCGGAGGAGAACATGACGTACACCGACGTCTCCGGATCGTCCGGCGGGGCGAGCGAATCGCCCGCCTGCGCGGCCTCGGCGGCCCGCGTCACCTCGGCCATGCCGACCGTCCGGCACTCCAGCGCCGTCGTCGATCCAAGGGCCAACTCGCACCCGGACCGTTCGATCATGAACCGCAGTCGCTGCGACGGCAGGCTCGCGTCCAGCGGCAGGTACGCCGCGCCGCAGCGCATGATGGCGAGCATCCCGACCACCGTGTCGGTGAGGTTGTCCAGGTGCAGGCCCACCACGTCGCCGACACCCACCCGCAGCTCCCGCAGGCCGCAGGCGGTCCGTTCGACCGCCTCCTCCAGCTGCCGGTAGGTCGTCGCGGCGTCGCCGTCCTCCACGGCCGTCCGAGACGGGTGCTTCGCCGCGACGTCCGCCAGCCAGCCCGTCAGCGACGACGTCTCAGGCCGCGAGGGGTACCCGTCCGTGGTCAGCGACGCCTCGAGCGACTCGTCGGCGAACAGGTCCCCCACGCGGGTCGCGGTGTTTGCGGCGGCACGCCGCAGCGCGGTGCGCAGCGAGTCCGCCAGGTCGCCGGCGAACGCGGCGGGCAGCAGCTCCTCGTCGTACTCGATTTCCAGCTCCCACCGCCCGGCCGCCGAGGTGACGCCGAGCCAGACGTCGAACTTCGCGGTGCCGTTGCCGTGCTCGCGCACGCCTCGCACCGGGCCGTCGGGCGAGCTCGGCGGCGCGTCCTGCATCACGATCATGCAGGAGAAGACCGGGTTGCGGTTGGTGGAGCGGTCCGGACGCAGGTGCTGGATCAGCGTGCTGAACGGCGTGCCGGTGCGCGACTTGGCGAGGTCGACGGCGGGCCCGGCCGTCTCGCGCACGTAGGCGTCGAAGCCGCGGTCCCAGTCGACGTCGAACGCGACGGGCAGCGTGTTGACGAAGAAGCCGCACAGCTCGAGCGAGCCGGCGGTGCGGCGCGACAGGAACGGGCTGCCCATCACCGCGCCGCCGACCCCGGTGTACCGCGCGAGCACGGCGCCGTAGACGGCGGTGAACAGCGTGAACGGGCTGACGCCGAGGCCGCGACACGTGTCCCGCACCGCCACGCATTCGGCGTCGTCGAGACGCCAGCCGGTGCGCCGACCCGCGAAACGGGTCTCGGCGGGGCGATGCGGACGCGGATAGATCTCGCCGCCGGGGCGGCCGCGCAGCTGCTCCGCCCATTCCTCGGCCTGCCGCTTCGTCTGCTCGTCGGTCGCGGTGCGCTGCTGCGCGGCCAGTTCGGCCCGGAACAGGCGTTCGCGCCGCAGGCGCAGCGCGTCGATCTCTTCATCGGTCGACGACCCCGCCAGCAGCCGGGCGAGGTCGCCCACCAGCGGCTGCAGCGAGTAGCCGTCGAAGACCACGTGGTGCGCCACCAGGACCAGCGTCGCCCGCTCCCGGCCGCGAACCAGCGCGAACCGGTAGAGCACGTCCCCGGCCAGCGCGAAGGCGTGCCGGCCCAGTCGATCGACGGTTTCGGCCACGGCCGCGTCGTGGTCGGCGTCGGCCTGGAGGACTTCCAGCGGCACGTCGTCCGCGGACGGCGGCGGCAGCAGCCGGCCGTGTGGAGCGGGCGACTCGGCCAGGACCGTCCGCAGTCCGGGCTGCACCGCGACGACCCGCGCGAGCACCTCGCGCAGCCGCTGCGCGTCGACGGGCGCCAGCTCGATCTCGCTGACGGTGTTGTACAGGTGCGGGGTGCGCACCATCCGGTCGACGATCAGCAGGCCCTGCTGCGGATCGGTGAGCGGCAGGATGTCCGGCGCCGTCTCGTCAAGAGTCTCTGGCGTCATGTCTATTCTCCTCCCGCTTCGCCGGCCCCGTCCGGGCGGCACAGGTCGGTCAGCCAGGTTTTGAGCTCTCTCACCGTCTCGATCGCCACCAGGCGTTCGGCGCCGATTTCGCGATCCGGGTCGGGCGCGAGGTCGGCGACCATCCGCAAGACCGACAGCGAGTCCAGACCGGCCTGCACCAGAGAGGTGTCGTCGTCGAACGTCCAGGTCGCATACCTGCCGATCACCGCGTCGAGGTCCGCCGGCAAGGCGTCCTGCTCTCCGGCAGGTACAGGGTCGAGCTGATGTGCAGTGGTCATCTCAATCTCCGAAGCTTGGTTTGTCAGGGGTCGTCGTATCGCCCGTCGGGGCGGCGGTCGTGGGCGCGGGGTCCGACGTCGGCTCGGTTCTGCGGGCGGGTCCCCGGCTGACCAGCATCGCGACCAGCACCATCAGCACGGCGCCGCCGACGAACGGTCCCTGTCGCCACGCGAACTCCTGCACCAGTCCCGCCAGGAACGGGCCGACGGCGATCCCGATCGCGGACAGCATCACCGACGCGCCCATCGCCAGTCCGGTCGCGCCGGCCGGCGCCATCCGGCTGAGCTCGGCGACCGTGGCCGGGAACAGCAGCGACGCGCCGAACGCCCACGTCAGCGGCAGCAGCGGCGCCAGCCACAGCGTGGGAATCAGCGGCGCCAGCACCATCGACGCGGCGATCAGCAGGGCGCCCGCGGTCATCAGACGGACCTCGCCGAAGCGCTTGACCAGCCGGCCGAGCGCGAATCCGCGCACCGTCAGCGCGACCGCGCCGCTGACGGCCACGAGGTAGCCGTAGACCACCGGGGTGATCTCCAGCCGGTCCACCAGCTCCACCGGCAGCACCGCCGAGTACCCCATGAAGCACAGCCAGCCGAGGAGGATCGCCACGGACAGCCACCGCATTTCGCGCGAACGCAGTGCGGCGGCGGCCGCCCGCAGCTGCCGGGGTCGCGGCTTGCCGTCGGACGCGCGCGATCGGAGCGGCGGCAGGAACAGCAGGGTCAACAGCCACGCCGCCAGCGGCCCGGACGCCGCGGCCAGGCCGACGACCACGTTGCCGTACGCCAGGAGCATGCCCCCAAGCGCCGGTCCGAGGATGGTGCCCACGCTTTGCGCGGCGGTGATCCGTCCCAGCGCGGCGGTGCGGGCGTCGTCGGAAACGGTGAGCGTCGCGTGCGTCTGCGCCAGCAGCACCACCGCCGTGCCGAAGCCGGCGACGACGCGACCGGCAAGCAGCATCGGGTACGTGGTGGACAACGCGAAGAGCACGTGCCCCGAGGCGGCCACGAGCGGCGCCGTCAACAGCAGCCGACGGGTGCCGTACCGGTCGGCGAGCATGCCCCACAGCGGCGCTCCCACCGTGCCGGCGACCGCCGTGGCGGCGATCATCACGCCAAGACCGAACGGGCCGGCGCCCAGGGCGAGCACGATGAACGGCAACGCGGGCAGGATCGCGCCCACCGCGACCGAGTCGGCCCCGGTCGCGGCGATCAGCGCGCGCTGGCTGCGGCGAAGTTGCCCGTCGTCGCTCAACGGCTGTCCTTTTTCGTCTGGACGTCCGACGCCGGCCGCAGCGGGCGCCGCGGTTCGGCCACGAGATCCCGCAGGGCGCTCGAGAAGTCCGCGACGAGCCGGTCGGCGTCGCCGGCGTCGAACCGGGAGGCGGCCAGCTCGACGTTGACGACCAGCTGCCCTTCCTCCTCGGCGACGATGAACCCGATGTCGAATTTGGCCTGGCGGGGCCGCATCGGCGTCCGCCGCAGCCGCAGCTCCGGGCGCGCGTTCAGGTCCAGGCCCAGTTCCTGTACGGAGAAGAGCACCTGCAGCAGCTGCTGACCGGGCTCGACTTGGTCGGCGAGGGCCAGCACGACGTCCTCGAACGGGAGCTCCGCGTCGGCGACGGCGTCGCGCACGGCTTGCTCGTTTCGCCGCACCAGCGTGTCAAAGGTGATCTCGCCGGTCAGGTCGAGACGCACCATGGCGGTCGTCACGAACAGTCCCACGGTCTGGTCGTCGAGCGGGCCGCGGTTCAGCGCCGGCGTGCCGACGCAGAAGTCCCGGTCGCCCGTCCAGGTGTGCAGCGTCCAGCCGAACGCGCCGAGCAGTGTGCGGTACAGCGAGCTGCCGCGTGCCGCCGCATACTGCCGCACCGCCGCGGCGAGCTCCGCGTCGAGCGGCGCCCGGACTACCTCCACTTCGGTCGACCCGGCGACGGCTTCGGAAGATTCCGGCAGATTCAGCGACCATTGGACCCCCGCCAGCCGACGTCGCAGCCGCTCCGCGGCCTCCGCGACGGCCGCCGGGTCGCGGTCGGCCTCGTCGGCGGCGACGTCGGCGGGCTGCCGAGGCAGCGGCGCCAGACGCGGCGCGACGCCGTCGGACCAGTCGCCGTACACGGCGAGGAAGTCGTTGACCATCACCCGCAGGCTCCACGCGTCGGCGGCGATGTGGTGCACGACGAACAGCAGCGTGAACTTGTCGCCGTCGACAAGCGCGTGCACCCGCAGCGGGCTGTCCTGTTCCAGGTCGAAGGGCGCCTGCGCGAGCTCGTCGGCGCGTGCGGCCTGCCGGTCCGCCGCGACCGACTCCGTCTCGAACGACGGCGAAAGGTCGGGCCGCAGCCGCATGATCGGGTCGCCGTCCGGGGCGGTGACGATCGAACGGAACGCGTGGTGGCGGCGTCCGAGCGTGCGCACCGCGCGCTGCGCCGCGGCGAGGTCGAGCTTGCCCTTTCCAGACAGTGCAAGGGGGATGTTGAGCATGCTGGTGCCGGGCTGCAGCACCTCGAGCAGCCAGTCCCATCGCGGGCTGGACGGCAGCGGAGCCGACAGGCGCAGCCCGTCGGCGGTGTAGCCGAGCTCGCGAGCCACGGCGACGGTTCGCGGGTGCAGCGCCTTGGCGTCGTGCTCGCGCCAGCGCTGCGCGGGGTCGGGGTTGATCCCCTTGTGCTCGTGGAACTTGATGTCGCCGAGCATCTTGCCGCCGGTCTGGAGCCCGTCGCTCATGCGGGCGCGCTGATCGCCGTGTACGTCGAGCATCGCCTCGTCGAAGTCGACGCCGACGAGGTCGCACAGCGAGCGCGCCGACGTCCGCGGGTCGGTCACGAGCTCCTCGTAGTGCAGTCGCCGGACCCGGTCCGGCTCGACGCCGTCGAGGAAGGAGCAGATGTTCTCATGCGACGTCCGCCAGACCAGCTCCGCGGCGTCGTTCGGGGCGAACTCGTGGTCGGCGCGCAGATATACCTGGTCGAGGCGGGCTTGCGTGAACGACGCCACGCACGCCTGCGGGTGTCGGATCAGGTGGACGTACAGCGGCTTGTCGAACAGCTCCTCCGCGCGTGCCAGCGCGCCCGGGTCCAGGCCGTAGGCCGTGGTCTTGTCGACGAGAATCCGCCCGTTCGCCGACCGCGCCAGCCACGCGTACATGTCGGGCACGCTCCAGCCGTCCTTCACGGCCCGGTCCACGAACTCGTTCGCCGCGTCGGCGTCGTCGCCGCGCAAGGCCATCACCGCGCGGACCAACCCCTCCTGGTAGAAGGCGGCCCGGCCGGACAGCGCGTCGCGGCGCTGCGCGAGGGTGTCGAACTGCAGCAGTTCGAGTTCGGGCGGGGCGAACAGCCCCGGATGCCCGCCGAGCATGATGCGCAGCAGGGTGGTGCCCGACCGCGGCGGCGCCAGCACGAACACCGGCCGCGGCAGGCGGGGCGACGGCGGCGGCGAAGGCGCTCTGGTGTGCACGACAAGTCGACGCAGCTCGTCGGCCGCCGCCTCGGTGGCGTTCGATCCGGCCTCGGCGTCGTCGGCGTCCGTGTCGCCGAGGCCGTGGCTGCCGAGCGCCTCGGCGTAGTTCTGCTTGAGGTACGCCGCCAGGGCGGCGGGCGTGGGGTTGTCGAGCAGCGCGACCACGTACACGTAAGTGGACAGCTGTCGCGAAAGCTGCGCGGTGAGCAGGGCGGCCTTGATGGAGTCGCCGCCGGCGGCGAAGAAGTTGCTCTCGACGCCGAGGTCGTCTTGTCCGAGGGTGGTGCGGAACAGCGCGAGCAGCTGCTCCTCCGCCGCGTCGGCCGGCGACCGGCGCGCGTCGGAGTCTTCCCGCCGCGCCAGCTCGCGCAGACGGGCTTGGTCCACTTTGCCGTTGGCCAGCCTTGGGATTTCCGGCGTCGGCGTCACCCGGGCCGGCGTCGCGTGCGCGCTCAGCCTGGAGCGGGCGGCGTCGAGGACCTTGTCCGGGTCTACCGACTGGCCGGAGGCGGGTGCGACGAACACCGCCAGCTGATCGCGGTCCAGCAGCGCCTCGGCGTCGCCGACCCCGGCTTGCGCGCGGAAGGCGGCGGCGACGTCGGCCAGGGACACCCGCACACCCCGGACCTTCACCTCGTCGTCGGCGCGGCCGACGAAATGCAGCGTTCCGTCGTCGTCGGCCCAGCCGTGGTCGCCGGTCAGGTAGAGCCGTCCGGCGGGGTCGCCGAATCCGTCCGGCACAAACCGCTCGGCGGTCAGCTCCGGCGCGTCGAGGTAGCCGTCGGCGACCTGCGGGCCGCTGACGGCGAGCTGGCCGACAAGTCCGGGAGGCAACGGCTCGCCCCACTCGTCGAGCACGTACACGCTCGTGCCGGGTATCGGGCGGCCGATGGGCGCCGGGGCGTCGCCGACCGCGACGTCGTGCCAGGTGGCCCACACGGTGGCCTCGCTCGGACCGTACTCATTGCACAGACGCGCGTGGGGCGCGGCAGTGCGCGCCAGCTCGGCGAGACCGGCCGGGAAGACTTCGCCGGCGCCGATCGCCAGGCGCAGGTCGGGCAGGCTTCCGGCCGCTCGCAGCAGTCCGTCCAGGATCCGCGGCAGCCCGAGCGTCGCCTCCACGGCGTCGCGGCGGGCGCGCTCGGCAAGCGCGGCCGGCTCCGCCAACTCCTCGGACGGCACGACGTGCAGCGTCCCGCCGCAGGTCAGCGTGGCGTACAGCCCGGCGACGGAGCTGTCGAAGTGGAACGGCGAAAGCATCAGGAACGACCGCGGCTCCGCGCCGTATACCTCACGTCGCGCCTGCGTGGACGCGTCCAGGTTGCCGTGAGTCACGACGACCGCCTTGGCCGCGCCGGTGGTGCCCGAGGTGTAGACGACGTACGCGGGGGCGTTCGGCGCGACTTCCGTCGGCGGTTCTGCGGCCCCCGGCTTGTCGCCGCGCGTCGCGAGCTGATCCAGCGAACGGGCGGCCGGGCCGCCGGCCACCCGCCCCGGAGTGGTTCCGTCCGGCCTCACCGGCGTCAGGCAGAGGGTGACTCCGCGCTCTCGCAGCAGTGGCCCGTCACCGGCGACCTCCGGCGGGACGACCACATAGGGCACACCTGCCCGCAGCGCCGCGAGCGCGCCGACAACGGTCGCCGCGGTCTGTCCGGTGAGCAACGCCACCGTGCCGCCGCGCGCCTCGGCGAGCAGGCCGCGCGCGACGGCTTCGCTGCGGGCGATCAGGTCGGGGTAGTCGAGGAC
>JBOGDN010000026.1:0-2195 GCA_050742995.1 Stackebrandtia sp.
GGCCATGGCGGCCTTGTGATAGCCGACCGCGAAGTCCATCGCGGTCGAAGCGCCGGCGTCGTCGACGGCCAATTCCTTGGCGCGCAGCTTGACGTCGTTGAGCGCTTCGGTGTGGTACTCGAGAGCCGTCTTGTACATCTCCGACAGCGCGGTCGGGGTCATGTACTCGGCGAAGGCGGTGCGAAGCGCGACGGGGTCGCGCATCTGACCGATGCCGCTCTCCTCGTTGATCCACTTAGTGAAGGCGCGCTTTCCGGCGGCGCTGATCGTGTAAGGCACGCTGGCGCGCGGTCCGGGCTTGCCGACCCGGACGTATCCCACCTCGGCCAGAGCCGGGAGCTCCCGGTAGACCTGGCTGCGCGTCATCGTCCAGAACGGGCCCAGACGCCTTGTGGCTTCGGACATCAGCTGTCCGCCGGTCATTGATCCATCGTGCAGCAGGCCCAATAGGGCGGCCGCGGTTGCGTTCAGTTCTTTTCCTGCCATGTACACAAGCATGACATGTCTGGAATTAGGAATCAACCCCGGGTTATCTATTGTGTTCGAATACGTTCCACACCACACTGTCTGGGCAGAACGGTCTGGTCACAGCTAACTTTGATCTAACTCGGATAAGGCCCATTCAAGCCCAAAACGGTCAGTTGCCTCCAGTCGTACCAGGCAACTCGGAGCCGATGATGTCGCCGCCGGGGACGTCCGTATCGGACTCGCCGCCGTTTCCGCCGCCTCCGGGATTGTCGTCGGCTTGACCGTCGTCGTTGGAGTCGTCGTCAGAATCCGAGTCGTCGGGGTCCGGAGAGGTCGATTCCGATTCCGGCTCGTTTTGGTCGCCTTCACCGCTTTTCTCGCTGTCGTCTTCTTCGCCGGCGACGGCCTCGGAGCTGCTGTCGGGGTCGTCCGCCGCGGACGAGCCGTCGCCGAATCCCGCCGTCAGCAGGAATCCGGCCGCGGCCACCGCGACGATCCCGGCCGCGCCGGCCGCAAGCAGCGCCGGCTTGACGCGACGGCGTTCCCGATTCATCGTGCCCGCGGGAAGCGGGACCGCGACCGGAGGCGCGACGCTGGTGCGCGGCTCGCCCGCGGCCAAGCCGCCGCCGACCGTCAAGATCGGGGCGCCGGGAGGAGGCGGGGGCAAAGGAGCCATCGCGACGGCCTCTCGCGCACGCAGCTCCACCGGAGGGGACAGCTGTGCGGCGGGCTGTTCGGACAGCGTCGGCTCGGTCGCCCGCAACAGCGGCGTCAGGGCCTGGGCGTCGGGACGGTCGGCCGGGTTGAGGCTCAGGCAGGATTCGACGACGCTCCACAGTTCGACCGGCAAGTCGTGGGGACGCACCGGAATGCTGGAGCGGTGCCGCTGCAGCACCTCGTCGACGGAGCCGCCCCGGTAGGGGCTGCACCCGCACAGGGCTTCGAAGAGGACCAGTCCGATTCCGTAGACGTCCGATTTGGCCGAGGAGGCGTGGCCGTCGACGATCTCGGGGGCGGTGTAGTCGGGGGTGCCGTGGGTCGGCGCGTCGGGAGCGGCCGTGCGGCGCGCGACGCCGAAGTCGACCAGCCTGGCCGGTCCGCCGTCCGACGGCATCAGGATATTGCCCGGCTTGACGTCGCCGTGGACGATGCCGGCCGAGTGCACCGCGGCCAGCGCGTCGGCCACCGCCGCGACCGTCGCGGCGGCCTTGCGCGGCGAAAGCGGTCCGTGCTGCATCACGACGCGACGCAGGTCAAGCCCGTCCACCAAGTCCATGACCATCGCCATAAACGTGCCGTCGACGATGAGGTCGCGAGGGCGGACGATGCCGGGGTGGTCGAGCTCGGCCAGAACCTCGGCTTCGTCCAGAAAGGCCGTGGCGACCTCCGGGTCGGCCGCGGCTTCGGCGTGCAGGATCTTCACGGCGACGCGCTCGCCGGTGACGAGATCGCGAGCGCTGTGGACCACGCCGACGGCTCCGCGAGCCAGTTCGGCTTCGAGTTGGTATCGGTCGGCGATTGCGTGGCTCATCATGGCGGTTCCCCTTGTCGGTCTGAGACCACCGTATGAAGCCGACGCCAGCTCATCCAGGCCCCCGGGCGGGACGTGGCACGATTCCGGGACTAAGGGCGTGTGTGAGAATCCCGTTTCCTGCTGCGCGTCCACCAGGCGGCGACGACGCTTCGCAAGCCGTCGCCGCCTGGAGGCCGCTCGCAACGGAAGAGGA
>JBOGDN010000027.1:0-2883 GCA_050742995.1 Stackebrandtia sp.
GCCCTACATCGCGGTGCCGCGACGGGCGCCGGCGCGGATGAGCCTGTGGGCGTTGACGGTGCCGGTGCTGCTCGCCGGACGCGCCTGCGGCATCGTGCGCATCGCCGAAGCCGACATCGCCGAGACCGCGGCCCGGCTGGACGCCGACGCCGAGCGGTGCAAGCCGGACAACGACTCGTTCGTGAACCCCGCCAAGGCGCTGGCGCTGGATCTGGCCGGCTCGATCCCGGTGGTGTGGGGCGGCACGGCCCTGGCCGGGGTGGCCGCGCGCCGCTTCGGCGACATGTTGGCCGCCAACGCCAGGTACCCGGTGCTCGCCGGAGAGCTCGGCGAGGTGGGCCGAGGCCGAGTCGGCCTGCTCGACGGCGCGTTCGGCTCGCTGGCCGAAGGGGACAGAGACATCTTCAGCGACCCGGACGTGGACGGCCCCGGCGAGGGAACCCGGCTGCGGATCGTGCTGCTGCGCGACGACGGACTCGAGGGCGACGACACCGCACCGCCTCCGGACACTCGACGCGCCGACGCGGTCGCCGACCTTGCCGACCGGCGCGGGATCCGCCGCGACACGTTCTCCGCCGAGGGCGGCTGCGCTCTGGAACGCCTGGCTTCGCTGATCGCGGTTCCGGACTTCGCCTCGGTCTACCTGGCCCTGGCGCACGGTCTCGACCCGATGTCGGTGCCCGCGGTGTCGGAGATGAAGGAACACCTCGAACTGTCGTCGACCAACGACGAGTCATAGCGCCGAACCGACGCCGTCCTCGACGCCTCGGCTACTGTGGCGCGGGTGGCAACCCAGGTGATCGTTCTCAACGGCGGCTCCAGTTCGGGGAAGTCCGGGATCGCCCGGTGTCTGCAGGAGGTATTGCCGGATCCTTGGCTTGCCTTCGGGGTCGACACGCTGATCGAGGCGATGCCGGCGTCCATGCGGACCTCGGACGCGGGCATCGAGTTCGCCGCGGACGGAGCGGTGCTCGTGGGGCCGCGGTTCCGGACGCTGGAGGCGGCGTGGATCGAAGGGGTCGCCGCGATGGCGCGCTCGGGCGCCCGAATCGTCGTCGACGAGGCCTTCCTCGGCGGGGCGGCGTCCCAGCAGCGGTGGCGGCAGGCGCTTGACGGGCTGCGGGTGCTGTGGGTAGGTGTCAGGTGCGACGGCGCGATCGCCGCGGGCCGCGAGATCGCGCGCGGCGACCGGATTTCCGGCATGGCGGCGTCCCAGGCCGACGCGGTACACCAGGGCGTGGTCTACGACCTGGAAGTCGACACGACGCACACCGAGTCGCTGGAATGCGCGCGAACCGTCGCCGCCCGCGTCGAGTAGTCGACGCGGCCCCGCGGCACACGCCCGCCTCGGTCCGTCGGCCGGCGTGACAGAACGATGCTGTTTATGCACTTTTCGTATATGTAAATGTTGAGAATCTATGGCTAAGTTGGGAAGCTTTGTCCCTGGATGTCCGTTATCTAGATAAAAGAAGGCTGACATACTCGACGCGGCCTTCAGACCTGAGAGACACAAAGGGAGCCCTGGTCACAGTGGAGAGACTCGACGGCGTCGTGCGCCCGTACGCGTGGGGATCGCGTACGGCGATCGCCGCATTGCAGGGGAGGCCGATGCCAAGCGACGAGCCCGAGGCCGAACTGTGGCTCGGCGCCCACCCGGCAGACCCGTCGCTGCTCGCCGGAGAACGCCCGCTGACCGACGAGATCGCGGCCGACCCCGCGGGCGTCCTCGGCGAGTCGAACGTGTCGAAATTCGGCGCGCGGCTCCCGTTCCTGTTGAAGGTGCTCGCCGCGGACCAGCCGCTGTCGTTGCAGGCCCATCCCGCCCCTTCGCAGGCCGCGGAGGGGTTCGCCCGCGAAAACAAGGCCGGAGTCTCCCACGACGCGCCCGAGCGCAACTACGTCGACGCCTCCCACAAGCCCGAGCTGCTGTGCGCGGTCGGCGAGTTTGAGGCGCTGTGCGGCTTCCGCGACCCGCGAGTCGCCGCCGACGCCATCGCGCGGCTCGGCGTCGCCGGGCTGAACTCCGTCGTGGCGCAGCTGCGTCAAGACGACGTCGCCCAGGGGCTGCGCGAAGCGGTGACCACTTTGCTGACTCTGCCTCCGGACCACCGCGCCGAACTGGTGCGCCAGGCGGCGACCGCCGCCGCCGAGCTGGCCGACGCCGAGGAACCCGACGGCGACGACTACGCGATGGTCGTCGACCTGGGCAAGCGCTACCCCAGCGACACCGGGGCGATCGTGGCCTTGCTGCTCAACCACGTCCACCTGCGGCCCGGCGAGGCGATCTACATGCCGGCCGGGAACCTGCACGCCTACCTGCGGGGGGTCGGCGTCGAGATCATGGCCGCCAGCGACAACGTGCTGCGCGGCGGACTCACCCCCAAACACATCGACGTCCCCGAGCTGCTGCGCGTGCTGGACTTCGAGATTCTCGACGACCCGCGCGTCGACCCGTGCGAGCCGTCCCCGGGAACGGACGAATGGCGAGTGCCGGCGCCGGAGTTCCGGCTGACCCGGCAGCGGCTCGACACCAGCGCCTCGCAGCGCCCGCTGCCTCAGGACCGCGGCCCGGCCGTGATTCTGTGCTGGTCGGGCCAGGTGCGGCTCGACGACGGAACGTCCCCGTTGACCCTGAGCCCCGGCCAGGCGGCCTTCGCGCGCGCCGACGCGCCGGAAATCCTCGCCTCCGGCTACGGCGAGCTCTACTGCGCCACGCTGGGAACGGCCGAAGAAACTGGTGATCAAGCCGCCGACGTGGCCGAAATCGACCGTTCGGACGAAGTCGACTGACCGACACTCCAAAGTTTTTCCGCGAAATACCGACCAAGAGCTTGACAAGATCGCAGCGGTAAGTCAGTATTTAAACACGCAGCGTCACAGATG
>JBOGDN010000028.1:0-4993 GCA_050742995.1 Stackebrandtia sp.
CGTCCGCGCCGGGGTGGCGCAGACCGACGTCCTCGGCGACGATCAGCGCCTCGCCCGGCGAACCGCCTGGCCGCCGCGTGACCGGGGGCAGTCCGGGAACCCACACCCCTTGGGCGGCAAGCTGTTCGCCGCAGTCGGCGAAGACCGTGTCGGGTGCGCCGTCGGCGAGGACACCTCCGCCGGGGGCCAGCGCCACGACCCGGTCGACTAGGGGCAGCGCCTCGTCGACGCGGTGTTCGACGAGGACGACCGTGCCCTCGCGCGAGGTTGTAGACCGCACCAGCGCCTCGCGCACCTCGCGGGCCCCAGCGGGGTCGAGATTGGCGGTGGGCTCGTCGAGCAGCAGCAGCGACGGCTCGAGGGCGAGCGTCCCGGCCAGGGCGAGGCGCTGCTGTTCGCCGCCGGACAGGGCTCGGGTGTCGCGGTCGCGTCCATATGGGAACCCGACGGCCTCCAGGGCGGCGTCGACGCGCGGCCAGATCTCGCCGGCGGTCATGCCCCGGTTCTCCAGCCCGAAGGCCACGTCGTCGCCGGCGCGCGCCATGACCAGCTGAGTCTCGGGGTCCTGGAACACGATTCCGACCCTGTCCCGCCGGACGCGGGCGTCCTCGCCGTCGACGAGGACCTCGCCGGTCTGCTCGCCGGAGTCGTCGGGGAGCAGACCGGCCAGCGCCGCCAGCAGGGTGCTCTTGCCCGATCCGGACGCGCCAAGCAGCAACACCCGCTCGCCGTGGCCGATCTTCAAATCCACCTCGCGCACGGCCGGGGCCTTGCGTCCGGCGTGCCGCCAGGAGAAGCCGCGCAGCTCGACGTCGACCATGGACGGCTCAGACGGCGACGCGGTCGCGACCGGCGGGGAAGCGGTCGAGCACACCCGTGCCCGCCAGCGCCTTGGTCAGATAGGTCGAGCCGATGCCGGCGACGATCGCGCCGCTGATCATGCCGACCGCGATGAAGGGGATCCGAAACTCCAGCCACCCGGTGTTGGAGTACCACGTGAAGGAGTCGTAGAGCGTGGCGGCGAATGTGGCCAAAGCGCCGCCGGCCATGGCCACGGGCAGGCTGAAGCGGCGGTAGCCGGAGGCGGCGAACGGGGCCTCGCCGCCGACGCCCTGCAACAGGCCCTGCCAGATGACCGTCATGCCCCAAAATGAGCCCAGCAGGGCCGATATCGTGGACGCCAGTCCTTCGGTGAAGACGCCCGACCCCGGTTTGCGGATGATCAACACGGACAGCACGGCCGGAATCAGCCACACGCCGTAAAGCACGGCCTTGGCCGGCGGGTAGAAGCTGAACACCGCGTCGACGCTGTTCCACAGCAGCCCCCACGCCCAGAACACCACCCCGAAGGCGACCGCCAGCACCGCGGCGACCACCACGTCGACGGTGCGCCACGTGGTTTTCGCTGACGTCATCGAACTCGACCTCCCAGGTCTCGACACGGACTCAAGACGGGGAGACATCGAGGCGTCGACTTCCTTCGCCGGTGCTAACCGGATCAGGTTCGAGGGTCTGCGACTTCGCCGCACTCTCAGCCCGCCGAATCGGGCTCCCCTGTCGTGCGTCCCCGACCCTAACACCGTTGACGTCGACGTGCGTCGATGCGGACGTCCGGCTCAGCGCCTAGAGCGCACCACCGGCAGGAAGACGTCGTCGACGATTTCGACGATCGCTTCGTCGGAGACTTCGCCCCACACCAGGAATTCGTTGCGCGCCAGGTCGACGGGGAGACTGACCACGCGTGGGGCGAGGCGATCGCGGTCGGCTTCGCCTCGGGCGACCGCGCGATCCAGTATGGGCGACATCACCTCGGTGCGCACCGTCTTGATGATGGTCGACTGCACCAAGCTCTTGAGCCCGGCCTCGCGGGCGACGTCGGACATCAGGCCCCACATCACGTCCGCGCCGAAGTGAGAGATGTTGCCGACCATCCAGCGCAGCAGCTCGAGGACGTCGCCGCGCAGGCTGCCGGTGTCGGGAATGTTCTCGGCGCGGCGTATGCGGCGGGAGACGGCGTCGACGATCAAGGGCGCGCGGCCGGACCAGCGGCGGTAGAGCACCGGCTTGCTGGTGCGCGCACGGGCGGCGACGCTCTCCATTCGGAAGCCGGCGTAGCCGACCTCGAGCAGCTCGGCTTCCACCGCGTCGAAGATCGCGTCCTGGAGGTCCGCGCCGCGGCGGCGCGTGGCGGTGCGCGGGGCGGGCTTGTCGTCGTCCATGGCGAATTCTCTCATTACGCAGATCACATAAGGTCCGTTGCGTATCTTATTCTTCCATACTATAGTCGTTCTAAGATACGAACAGTTTCTTATCAAGGAGAGCCCAATGACCACTCAGTCGCCCGCGCAGTCGCCAGACGCGCCGACCAGCTGGCTCAAGGTGTCGGCCGTCGTCGGCGGACTCTTGGCGCTGCTGACCGTGCTGCTGTCGGCGTTCGCCCTGCCGGCGCTGAACTCCGAACCCAACGAGATCCCGATCGCCGTGGCGGGCCCCGAGCCGGCGGTCGCGCAGATCGAAACCCAGCTGTCCCGGCAAGACCCCGACGCCTTCGACGTGACGACGGCCGCCGACGCCGACGAGGCGACCGCGCTCATCGAAGACCGCGAGGTGTACGGCGCAGTCGTCGCCGACCAGGCCGGCGTCTCGGTGCTCACCGCCGGCGCCGCAAGCCCGGCGATCGCCACGATGCTGAATCAGATGGCCGCCGAAATGAGCAAGGCGCAGGGCGCCGAGGTGTCGGTCGAGGACGTCGTGCCGCTGACCGAAGACGACCCCAAAGGCTCCGGACTCGCCGCCGGAGCGCTGCCGCTGGCCATGGCCGGGATGCTCATCCCGATCCTGCTGAGCTCCGCCGTGCGGGGCGTCGGCCGTCGCGTCGTCGGCACGCTGGTCGCCGGCGCCGCCGGAGGCGCCGTGGTGGCCGCGATCCTGCAGTACTGGTTCGGCTCCATCACCGGCGACTACTGGGTCAACGCCGCCGCCCTCGCGCTCGGCGTTTCGGCGACCGCGTGGGCGCTGCTCGGTCTGCGCGCCGTCCTCGGCCAAGCCGGCATCGGACTGGGCGCGGCCGTGATCATGCTGCTGGGCAACCCGCTGTCCGGTCTGACCAGCGCCCCCGAGATGCTGCCGGCCGGGTGGGGCGCCTTCGGCCAGATGCTGCCGCCGGGAGCCACCGGCACCCTGCTGCGCTCCACCGCGTTCTTCGACGGCGCCGCCGCGCAGCAGCCGATCCTGGTGCTCAGCGCCTGGGTCGCCGCCGGCGTGCTCCTGTTCGCGATCGGAGAGACGATCGCCGCCGTGCGCAGGCGTCGCGCGGCCGCGTCCGAGGCCGAGACGCCCGCAGCTTCCTCCGAACCGGCCGAGGCCGCCGGCTGAACGTACGCAGACGCCCGCGGCGTGTCCGCCGAAGCGGCACGTCGCGGGCTGAAATATCTAAAGCGGCTTTGGATCAGGCGCCGCCGGCGGCGAGTTTGGCGGCGAAGCCGACCATCACCGCGCCGACCGCGCCGGTACCCGCCGCGGCGAGGCGGCGGCGGGCGCGGAAGGCGTTGGCCAGGGCGTTGCCGCTGAAGATCAATGTCGACAGGTACACGATGCTGCAGACCTGGGCGATCGTCCCGAGCACCAGGAAGCTCAGCACGGGGTAGGGGTAGGCGGGGTCGACGAACTGGACGAAAAACGCCACGAAAAAGAGAATGGCCTTGGGGTTGAGCAGGCTGGCGATCAGCGCGTGCCGGAACGGGCGCTCTACGCCCGGCGCAGGCGCCGGCTGAGGCTTGGCGTCGGAGGCGTCGCGGCGGCGTCGCCACGTCCGAAGCGCGGCGCGCAGCAGGCCCCAGCCCAGGTAGGCGAGGTACGCCGCGCCGGCGTACTTGACGATGGAGAACAGCGTCGGGGACGTGCGAAGCAGCGAGGCCACGCCCGCCGCCGAGGCGACCATGAGCGCGCCGTCGCCGCACAGCACCGCGACGGCCGCCTGGTATCCGGAGCGCACGCCTTTGCGGGCGGACACGGACAGCACGTACAGCGAGTTGGGTCCGGGCAGCAGGATGATCAGGACGACGGCGATTACGTAGGTCCATATGTCAGTGACGCCGAACATGAGACGAATCCTTACGCGCGACGCGGGCGACAGACCACTTGAAGCGCTGTGTTTTCGGGCACTGCGCCTCAGCGGGGGAGGTTGGACGGGACGTCGACCTTGACGTGGTCGTCGCCGACGGGCGTGCCGTGCACGGTGTGCAGCGGCACCACTCCGGCCCAGTAGGGCAGGTCGAGGTCGTCGGGGTCTTCGCCGGGGCCGCCGGAGCGGGTTTTCACCGACACTTCGGTCAGCGGCAGCGCCAGCACGCCGGTCTGCGACAGCTCCTTGTCGGTGGGCGGGCGGGACTGTTCCGAGCGGCCCGGCGCCAGTCTGTCGACGAGCGCCGCGAGCGCGCGCAGCTTCTGTTCGGGGTCGACGACCAGATGGGCGCGTCCGTGCGCGACGACGCAGCGATAGTTCGCCGAGTGGTGAAACCACGATCTGCTGTAGACGAATCCGTCGTGGAGGGTCGTGGCGAAGCTGACGCTCACGCCGGAGTCGCGCGCGGCCAGCAGCAGCCGGCAGCCGGTGGAGCCGTGGATGTACAGCGTCTCGTCGACGCGGACGTAGAACGTCGGCAGGATCATGGGGCCGTCGAGCGTGCTGTACGCGAGGTGGCAGATGTAGCCGGCGTCGAGGACCTCGAAGGCGACGTCTTTGTCGTAGCGGAGTTTTTCGGGGACCCGCAGCGAGGTGGTGCGGTGCGTCCGGACGAAAGTCATCGGCGGCCTCCGGAAGGGCTTGCGGCGAGGGTATTGTTCTAGTACAATCTTGAAACTGTGCCAGAACAATATCAGATAACCGGGAAAACCGCATCCGAGATCACGGCGAGCGTCGAGGCCGGCGTGCGCGACGGCGACCTCGCCCCCGGCGAGATCCTGCCCCCGGTGCGCAGACTCGCCGCGGAGG
>JBOGDN010000029.1:0-7729 GCA_050742995.1 Stackebrandtia sp.
GCCGCACGCCGGGCGCATCGCCGTGGGCGCCGACGCCGCCTTCGTCGCCGTCGACACCGCCTCGGTGCGGCTGGCCGGCGCCGAACCCGCGCCCGCCGCGGCCGTGGTTTTCGCGGCCGCGGCCGCCGACGTCACCCATGTGGTGCGCGGCGGCGAGTTGATCGTCGACGACCGGCGGCACGTCCGCGTCGACGACGTCGCCGGGGACCTTTCGGCGGCCGTGACCGCGCTGTTCGCGTGAGAACGACACGGGTCGGCCGCGACTTTCGCGACGCGAGACAACCGAACCGGGCTTTCGACACGTCTACGCAGTAAGGCCCCGCCGACTGGAGGTACACCCGCACATGTCCGTGTTGCCGTTCGACGACTCCGACGCGACTCGCGAGATTCCCGCCGTCGACGACGAGACCGCGGAGATCTCCGCGGTCGACGACTCGCTGATCCTGCTCGACGGCGTCGGCCTCACCTACCCGGGTCCGCCGCCGGTCGAGGCATTGCGTCCGTGCGAGCTCGCCGTCAAGCACGGGGAGTATCTGGCGATCGTGGGGCCCTCCGGCTCCGGCAAATCGACGCTTTTGAACGTGCTGGGTCTGCTTGACAAGCCAACTGACGGGCATTACTACCTCGACGGCGTGGACACCTCCGTGATGAAGGAGCGCAAGCGCACCGCGCTGCGCGCGGCGACGATCGGTTTCGTCTTCCAGTCTTTCCACCTCATGCCGCACCGCACCGCGCAGGAGAACGTGGCGGTGGCGTTGGTGTATCAGGGGATCTCGGCGAGCAAGCGGCGCGAGCGGGCGCAGGCGATGCTGGAGCACGTGGGGCTTTCGCACCGCGTCGACGCGTTGCCGACGACGTTGTCCGGCGGCGAACGGCAGCGGGTCGCCATCGCCAGGGCGCTGGCGGCGCGGCCGTCGCTGCTGCTGTGCGACGAACCCACGGGCAACTTGGACTCCAAGACGGCGGAATCCGTTATGGACACCCTTGACGAGCTGCACGCCGAGGGTCTGACGATCCTCGTCATCACCCACGACCACGAGGTCGCCGAGCGGGCGCAGCGAACCGTGACGATTCGCGACGGCGTCCTGTCGGAGAACCTCGTCCCCTCCTGACCAGCCCTGTCTCCCCCGTTCGCCCGCAGTTACGGCGCCTTCGGGTGAGATCCACATCGGTTTTCCACATTGCGGCGGTTGTCCACAGGCGCGGGATCTCGGCTGGTCGACAGCGCTCCCAGATCGATAGGCTGAAGCCATTGGGGAGGAGGTTGGAGGCCCCCGAGACGGGAATGGGGTCGGGCAAGCGCTTGCGTTGCGGTAAACGCTCGCTCACAATTGGGAGCATGGACAGCTGGGACTCCCTCTTCACCCCCACGAGTCTGTTGAGTCTGCAGGGCGCGGCGGCCGCCTCCTTGCTGGCGCCCAACGTCATCGGGGTCTTCGCAGGGGAAAAATTCGACCCGTACCGCAAGTGGACGTCCCTGGGCATCGCGCTTGCGTTGGCCTTTGTGGTCGCCGCTCTCGTCGACGACGGGCCTGTCAAATGGTTCGTGGCGTTCTTCAACGGGCTGTTGATCTTCGCCGCGGCCATGGGGGTCAACCAGCTGCCGCGTCGCAACAGGATGCTGTTGCCGCAGCAGGTTCCCGAGGGGACCGAACCAGGCGACGAAGGCGAGGCGCCGGACAAGCCGCTTCCCCGCGCGCCCAAGTTCTTCAGGTCCTGGGTCTAGGGCCCGTGTGAAGGCTCAGCGCTGCAACGGCCAGCGACGGTCGACGACCTCGTCCCTGCCTTTGCGGCGGAAGAACGCCTCGAGGGATTCGGCGTCGTCGGCGTGCCAGCCGGCCTGGGCCAGATGCAGCTCGGCGGCGTTCATGCCCGAAATCCGGCTGTCGGCTTCGGCGACGGCTCGCGCCAGCGACAGCGCGGCGCGCGCGTCGGCCGCGGCGCTGTGCGCTTCGGACAACTCGACGCCGTAGTGGGCGCACACGTCGGACAGCGTGCGCTTGCCCCGCCGGTACCGATCGCACTTCTTGTCCAGCACGTACGGGTCGACCACGCGCAGCGCCTCCCACGGCGCCTGCGGCAGTTCGTGGCGGCCGAGCTCGCAGGCCAGCAGGGTCAAATCGAAGCCGGCGCGATAGACCACCACCGGGATCTCCTTGTCGGCGGCGTTCGTCAGCGCCTCGCCGATTTCCGCGAGCGCCTGCCGCGGCTCTCGGCCGTGCTCGCGGGCGTGCTGCGTGGTGATGCCGTGGACGGCGGAGGCCGCGGTCGGGATCTCCGTTCCCGGGTCGATCAGCCACGTCGTCGCGCCCGAATCGTCTACTATGGCCGCACTCACGATGCGGTCTGAAGTCGGCGCGGTGCCGGTGGTTTCGGTGTCGAAGGCGATGAGAGGGCCGGCGTTCCAGGACATCGTGTTCATAACCGTGAGATTACGGGCCAAGTGCGACATTCCGTCGTGGCGGTCAGCGCGTCCGCAGCGCGTCGAGGAGTTTCTGGTCGCCGGCGACGTCGAGGACGCCGAAGGGCACCCGGCCCCACAACGCCAGGAACAGGTCCGAGGCGGCGCCCGCCGCATGCGCCTGGACTGCGAGGACGTCGGTGTCGACGCTGGCGGCGTCCAACAGGGCCACCCGGTCGTCGCGCAGCCGCACGAACCACCGGCGATCCGCGTCCCGAGCCGTCAGCTGAGCCACGCCGGTCGCCTTGGACTCCTCGCGCCTGCGGCCGGAGGGCACCAAAGCGCCCAGCGCCTCGTCGACGCCTTCGGAGGCGAGCGCGGCGTCGACGGGCTCGACGTTTCCGACGGTCATCTGGGCGTCCCAGCGGTGCACGGCGGTCTCGCAGGCGGCCCGGCGGAACCAGAATCGGGCCGTGTTCGCCTGCGGGGCGAAGTTCCACGCCGGGTCGTCCAGCGACATGCGCCCCAGCACCGCCGCCAGCTCGCCTCGGGCGGCGTCGAGCTCCTCGAGCACGGGCACGTCCGAGACCTCGGCGGCGGCCGCGGCTTCGGAGTCGGCGTCGGGAGGGTCCTCCGACAGCAGCCGGCGCGAGATTCTCCCGTAGACCTTGGCCATGTGCGTCAAGAGATCCCGCAGGGTCCAGTCGGGGCAGCTGGGCACAGGGCTCGTCAAGTCGGCGTCTGCCGCGGCGTCCCGAAGCCGGCCGGCTTCGGCTTCCCACGCCGCGATGTATCCGGATCGATCCCATTTCGCCATTCGCGCCCACCGTCCAGCATCGCTTTGACACAAGCTTAAGCTGTGCGGCGTGTCTGATCCGACCACAGGTCGCCTCGCCGACTACACCACGCTGCGTCTGGGCGGGCCCGCCGAACGGCTCGTCGAGGCCGCCGACTCCGCAGCCGTCGTGGAGTGCGTGCGCGCCGCCGACGCCGCGGGCGAGCCCCTGCTGGTGCTTGCCGGCGGCAGCAATCTGGTCGTGAGCGACGCGGGGTTCGCCGGCGTCGCGCTGCTGCTTCGCTCGGCGGGCGTCGAGGTCGCTTTCGACGGGGACGACGTCCTGGCGACGGTCGCCGCCGGCCACGTCTGGGACGACTTCGCCGCTCAAGCGGCGCAGGAGGGCTGGTCGGGCGTGGAGTGCCTGTCGGGCATCCCCGGTTCGGCCGGGGCGACGCCGATCCAGAATGTGGGCGCCTACGGGCAGGAGATCTCCGAGGTGTTCGAGTCGGCGACGGTCTACGACCGCCGCACCGGCCGCACGTCCGCGTTCGGCGCGCGAGACTGCCGCTTTTCGTACCGCAACAGCGTTTTCAAGCACGACGACCGCTACGTCGTGCTCGACGTGCGGCTTCGGCTGCACAAATCCGCGCAGTCGGGGCCGATCCGCTACGCCGAGACCGCCCGCGCCCTGGGGGTCGCCGTCGGCGAGACCGCGCCGCTGGAGCGAGCGCGCCAGACCGTGCTTCAGCTGCGTCGCGGCAAGGGGATGGTGCTGGACGCCGACGACCCCGACACCTACAGCGCCGGATCGTTCTTCCTCAACCCTGTGATCTCGCCTTCAGAGTTCGACCGCGTGCGCGAACGCGCCGGCCAGACCCCGCCGAGTTGGCCCGCCGGCGACGACGTGAAGGTCTCGGCGGCCTGGCTGATCGCTCGGGCGGGCTTCGCCAAGGGCTACGGGCGCGACGGCGTGGCCATCTCCTCCAAGCACACCCTGGCGCTGACCAACCGGGGCGCCGGCACGACCGCGGCGCTGCTGTCGCTGGCCGCGGAGGTCCGCGACGGCGTGGCGAAGGCCTTCGACGTGACGCTGCGCCCGGAGCCGACGCTGGTCGGCGTCGACTGGTGACGAGACGGGCTTTTCAGGCCGCCATCGCCGCAAACGGCGCATAGCAGAAACATTCACTTTTTCTTGAAATCCGCAAATCCTTGGCATACAATTCGTTCAACACATACTGAACAAACGAAAACCGGTGCGGCATGGCGATCATCACTCCCGAGGAACGCGAATTCGTCGAGCGGTGCGGCCTGTTCCACGTGCTTGCCGGACAGCAGCGGATCAGCGGACTCATCGTGGGCTGGCTGTTGATCAGCAAGCCGCCGCACCAGTCGATCACCGAACTCGCCGACGCCCTCGACATCAGCAAAGCTTCGGCGAGCACCGTCGTGCGACGGCTGCAGCAGGCGCGCATCGTCGAACGACACCCGGTGCCCGGCAGCCGCCAGCACTACTACCGGATCACCGGAGGCGGCAACTGGATCGAGATCACCCGCGCTCGCATGGAGCTCATCCGGCTCGGCCGCGAGCTCGGCGAGCACGGGGTCTCGCTGTTCGGGGACGATCCGCAGCGTCAAGAACGGATCAGCGAGTACGCCGACTTTCTGGCCTTTATGGAAGAACAGTTCGGCGACGAGGTGCTTGCCAGGTGGGAGGCCTTCCGCCGCAAGCGAATCAAGGAACGCGAAGCGTCGCGATAGCGGCAGCGTCGTTTCGCCTATCGGGTCTTTGCCGCACGAGGAGACGTCACATGTCTCAAACACCGCCCACCCCCGTCGGACTGCCGCTGGAGCGCGTCGGTCCCTTCGACCCTCCGGCCGAACTGACGAAGCTGCGTCAGGCGCGGCCGATCAGCCGAATGATCTTCTTCCCCGACCAAAAGCAAGGCTGGGTCGTCAGCAGCCACGAACTGGCCAAACAGATCCTCGCCGACGTCCGTTTCAGCTCGGCGGCCGAGCGGATCCACTCCGCCGTCGACATTCCGGGGCTCAAAGAGCTGCGGCAGGCGGAGGTCCCCGCGGGCGCCTTCATCCGCATGGACCCGCCGGAGCACACGCGGCTGCGGCGCATGCTCACCGGCGTCTTCACCGTCAAACGCATGAAACAGCTGGAGCCGCGGATCGCCGAAATCGTCGAGTCGCATCTGGACGTCATGGACGCCAAGGCGCCGCCGGTCGACCTCGTCGCCGAGTTCGCGCTCCCGGTGCCGTCCACGGTGATCTGCGAGCTGCTCGGCGTGCCCTATGAAGACAGAGACGAGTTCCAGACCGACTCCAAGCAGCTGCTGAAACTCGGCTCTTCGGCGGCCGAGCGCAACGCGGCCTTCGACCGCGTCAAGGACTACATCCTCCAGCTGGGGAAGTCCAAGCGCGCCAACCCCACCGACGACCTGCTCAGCGACCTGGCCGCGCGCGAGGACCTGGAGACCGAGGAGCTGGGCGGCATGGGGTTCCTGCTGCTGGTCGCCGGGCACGAGACCACGGCTAACATGCTGGCGCTCGGCACGTTCGCGCTGCTGGAAAACCCCGCGCAGCTGTCGACGCTGCGCGAGAACCCGTCGCTGATTCCCGGCGCGACAGAGGAGCTGATGCGCTACCTGTCGATCATCCACATCGGCCCGCAGCGGGTGGCGTCCGAGGACGTCGAGATCGGCGGAGAACTGGTGAAGGCGGGCGACCCCGTCATCGTCTCCACGCCGACGGTCAACCGCGATCCCGCGAAGTTCGACGATCCAGACTCGCTGGACGTCACGCGACACGCCAACGGACACTTGGCTTTCGGTCACGGCGTCCACCAGTGCCTTGGGCAGCAGCTCGCCCGCATCGAGATGCGGATCGGCTACGCGGGACTGCTGCGGCGGTTCCCGTCGCTGCGACTGGCCGTGCCCGCCCGGGAGGTGTCGCTGCGCACCGACATGGCAATCTACGGCGTCCACGAGCTTCCCGTGGCGTGGTAGGGCAAAGGAGACTGACATGAAAATCACTGCGGACCGGGAGGTCTGCATCGGCGCGGGGATGTGTGTGTTGACCGCGCCGGCGCTGTTCGACCAGGACGACGCCGAGGGGCGCGTGCTCGCGCTGACCCCCGACGTTCCGGCGGATCGCCTCGCCGAAGCCCGCGAAGCGGTCTCGCTGTGCCCGTCGGGGGCGTTGGAGCTGGACGAAGACGCCTGAGCAGGGCCGAATCGACGTGGCCGTCCGCGCTTGCGGGCGGCCGCGTCGCCGTCTCTGTGGATCCGCGCCTGGGAGGTTAACCCCCTCCCCTAATTTCAATCCTACCACCCGACTGTGACATTTAGACAGTCATCAATACCCAGTCGTGGCGGCGAGGCGCGAAAACGACGGCCTACAGACCCTCGGACACCGCGGCGGATATCTTCAGCCAGGCTTCGCGGCTGGCCTGGGTCAGCATTCCGTAGCGGATCGGCTCGCCGGAGTCCAACAGCTTCTCGTACGGCGCCAACAGCACCGAGCGGGTGCGGGCGGCGAAATGTCGCTGCACCGCCGGCAGGTCGAGGTCCTTGCGGTGGGCGGGCATGGACACCACGGTGACCGCGTCGCGCACGAGGTCGCGACGGCCGCTTTGCTCCAGGTGGTCGAGCGTGCGGGCGGCCGTCTCGGCGGAGTCGTTGCGCGCCGACATGGTGACCACCAGCTGGTCGGTGGCGTCGATGGCGGACTGCCAGTTGGCGGCCCGCACGTTGTTGCCGGTGTCGACGACGATCAGCTTGTAGAACCGGCTGACGACCTCGCGGATGTCGCCGAAGGCCTGCGACGTGAGCATCTCGCCGGCCGTGGCCGACTCGTCGGAGGCAAGCACGTCGAACATCGCCTCGCCTTGGGCGCGAACGTACTGAGACAGGTCGCCGACCCGCCCGGTCGGGCCGCGGAAGTGGTCGAGGTCGCGCAGCAGGTCGCGGACGGTGCGGGTGTGGAAGTCCTGCTGGGCGCGCATGCCCAGCGTGCCCTGGGTCTCGTTGTTGTCCCACGCCAGCACGTAGCCGCCGCGCCGCTGGCCGAACATCATGGCAAGCATGAGGACGGCGACGGTCTTGCCCGCTCCGCCCTTGGGGTTGACGACGGTGATCTGGCGCAGGCCGCCGAAGTTGCGGCGCACCGCCTCCGTCGCACGCACCACGTCCCGCTCCCACTTGCTCGGCGGCAGCTTGACCAGGCCGAAGGTGGACTTGCGCAGCGCGGCGCGCGCGCCCATCGACGCCACCGGCCTGATCGGCACGGCGCTGCGGCGTCGGGCGAAGTCCTCGGCGGTGACCGCGACGTCTTCGGCGGCGCGTTCCTGGTACGGCGCGGGCAGATTGGCGGGGGCGGCGTACCCGCTGTTCTGCGGCGGGTACTGGTATTGCATGGCCTGCGGGTCGGGGGCGACCTGCGGCCCGGTCCCGGGTTCGGCGACCGGCGGCTGCTGCGGCTGCGCGATCGGAGAGACGGGCGGCGGGGCCTGCCCGACGGCGTCGGCGTCGCCGGCCGCAGCC
>JBOGDN010000030.1:0-2506 GCA_050742995.1 Stackebrandtia sp.
CGCGAGCGGCGCGCGGCGGCGCGGCTGATCGCCGTCGGGCTCGGTCTTGTCGCCGCGACCGCCGGCTTCGGGCTCTACGTGCAGGCGGCGTACACGGCGGGTCGAGGGCTCGGCGTGACTCGCGACGACGTGACCGCGGTGTTCGGCAGCGGCTTCGCGGCCGCGTCGCTGGCGCGGCTGCTGCTCGCGGCCGTCGCGCTGTTGCTGCTGAAACGAGTCGCGTCGCGGCGCGAGCCGCCCACGTCGCGACGCTGGCTGCTGGGCGCCTGGGCCGCGGCGCTGACGGCGACCTGGCCGCTGTCCGGGCACGCCGTCGTGTCGGACGCGCCCGCGCTGACGATCGCCGCCGACGTCGTCCACCTCGGAGCGGCCGGGCTGTGGCTTGGCGGGCTGGCCACGCTCCTGGTCTTCCTTGCGCACAGACAACGCGTCGCGCAGGCCGACGCGCTGCTGCCGACCTGGTCGCGTTGGGCGACGCGGCTGGTGGCCGCGCTGGCGGTCGCCGGAGTCGCCCAGGCGCTGATCGAGGTGCGCACCGTCGAGGGGCTGACGTCGACCGCGTACGGCCGGGTGGTGCTGGTCAAGATCGGGCTGTTCGCCGTCTTGCTGAGCGTGGCCGCGCTTGCCCGCTCGCACGTGCGACGCGGCGGCGCCGCGATCGCTTCCGACGGGCGATCGCTTCGAGATTTCCCCGCGCGGAGAGTGCGCCGGATCGTCGCCGTCGAGTTGGCGGTCGCCGCGGCGGTGCTCGGCGCCACCGCCGTGTTGACGCAGACGCCTCCGGCCCCGACGGCCCTCGACGCCTCCGCCGAGCAGCGCGTGGACGGCCCGGTGAAGTTGGAAGCCGACGAGTTCCAGCTGTACTTCGAGCTCGAACCGGGCCGGCCGGGGCAGAACACGGCGCACCTCTACCTGTACACGCCCGAAGGCGCCGAGCTGGAGCCGCTGGAGTGGGAGGCGGCCCTCGGCGATCCCGACGAGGGAATCGCCCCGGTGGATCTGCGCCTGACAGAGGTGTCGTCCAACCACGCCACGGCTGACGTCGCCGTACCCCGCGCCGGCGACTGGGAGTTCGTCTTCCGAGTCCAGACATCCGAAATAGACCGGACGACCGTCAGCACGGTCGTCGAAATCGAATGAACAAAGGAAACAGTTTTGAGATCGAAGATTCTGCGCGTCGCGACCGTGTTGGCGGCGTCGACTCTCGGCGTCGTGGCCGTGGCGACCCCGGCGGCCGCGCACGTCACCGTCAACCCGGGCGAAGTCGAGGGCGGCGATTACGCCCGCCTCGTGTTCCAAGTGCCCACCGAGTCGGAAGAGGCGGACACCGTCGCCCTCAAGGTGCACCTGCCAGAAGACACGCCGTTCGCGTCGGTGCGCACCGCCCCCGTCCCCGGCTGGAGCGCCGAAATGGAGACGACGACCCTGGACGAGCCGCTTGAGATGCACGGCCGCGAGATCGACGAAGCGGTCTCCGTGATCACCTGGACCGCCGACGGCGACGACGACGGCGTCAAGCCCGGCGAGTTCGGGGAGTTCCCGGTCAGCGTCGGCCCGCTGCCCGACGAGGGCGAGCTGATCTTCAAGGCGATCCAGACCTACTCCGACGACACCGAAGTCTCCTGGATCGACGAGCCGACCGACGGCCACCACGAGCCGGCCGAGCCCGCCCCGGTGCTCACCGTGACCGCCGCCGACGAAGCCGCCCACGCGGCGGAGGAGGAGTCTTCGGCGGGCAATTCCGGGGGCGCGCTCGCCGTGACGCTGGCCGGAGTCGCCTCCGCACTCGCGCTGGCAGCCCTGGCGATATCCGTAATCGGGCTTCGTCGTCGCGATAAGTGAGCCTATAATCACAGATTGTAGTCGTATCGACTGCGGGAAACGAGGTTAGAAATGTCTACCGCACTACACGACCGCAAACTCATCCGACGCTTCGAGCTCATGGACGCCGACCACGACGGCCAACTCGAACGCGAAGACTACGAAGCACTCGCCGAGCGCCTGGTCCAGGGCCTCGACGCACCGCCGGAGTCTCCCAAGGCCCGCGCCGTGCAGGACACGTACGGGCGGTTCTGGGACGAGTACATCAGCCGGATGGACGCCGACGGAGACGGCAAGGTCACCAAGCAGGAGTACATCAAGGCCATCGACCGGCAGAGCTTCGACCAGGCCGCCTTCGACCGCGCCTTCAAGCCGCACTTCCAAGCCGTCGCTCGCCTCTGCGACACCGACGACGACGGAATGGTGAGCCGCGAGGAGTTCGCCCGGATGATGCGGGTGCACGGCGTGAGCGCCCAAGAGGCGTCGGCGTCCTTCGAACAGATCGACCAGGACCACGACGGCACGCTGAGCGTGGACGAGCTGGTCAACGCCGCGCGAAACTACTACCTCAGCGACGAACCCGACGTTCCGGGCAGCTCCTTCTTCGGGAACGCCTGACCGTCGGTCCTCCCGGACGCGCGGGCCGCGATCCGCGGCGTCCGGGTGGACCGAGCGTATCCTCAGC
>JBOGDN010000031.1:0-13948 GCA_050742995.1 Stackebrandtia sp.
CCGTCGTTTCGAGTTTTCTCGCAAGGCGGAGGTGCTTCTGCATACCGGTGTCGGATGCCGCAGCGCCGACAACGCCGCGAGGCGCCGCCTGGTGGACGCGCAGCAGGAAACGGGACAAAGTCAGGAGCTCTTAATTGCGACTGCGGCCCGACGACTCGCCAGACGAGCTCGGCGGGCCGCTCGGGTCGCCGGAGTCGGACGGGTCGAGGCCGCTGTCGCTTGGGCTCGTCGGCTCGTCGGTGGGCGGCAGCGTGACGGCGCCCTCCTCGACGACGATCTGCTGAATCGTCACCGGCCGCGGCGGCGTGGAGTCGTAGGTCTGCTCGGGCGTCATGGCGGCGATCTGGTCGAGCACGTCGTAGCCGGCGATGACCTGACCGATCACCGAAAGCGAGGCCGTAGGTATCGACTCGCCGCGCACAAACGCGAAGCTGCTGCCGGCCTCGCCGGTGCGGTTGTTGATGAGCGCGACGTAGTCGGCACCCACCTGGCCCTTGAACGCCTGCTCGGCCCGGAAACGGAAACCCGGTCCGCCTTCGCCGTCGCCGGAGGGGTCGCCGCAGCGCAGCGTCAGCGTCGGGTCGAGCGGCTGCGTCGTCATGCGGTGGCAGTCGGAGTTGTCGTAGAAACCCTGCGCGGCGATGTACTCGAATCCCGACACGCCGCAAGGCGCGACGTCGCCGAACATCAGCACCCGGATCTCACCGTAGTTCGTGGTCACCGTCGCGGTCTTGCGCGGCGTGGAGGCGCCGAGGCCGGAGGGAACCTCGACTACGGCGCCGGCGTCGTCGTGCTCGACGACGTCGCAGGCGACGGCGGAAGGATCGTCGCCGTCCGCCTCGGGCGTGGCGTCCGGCTGGAACAGCCACCAGCCGAGACCGGAGACGGCGGCGATGAGTACCACGGTCAAGACGATGCCGGCGGCGGTGCGCTTGCCGCTGCCGGGCTGCAGCCACGCGGGTTCGCCGTAGGGGTCGCCGGGGTCGGAGGCGGGGGGACGCGGCCGCCGCACCTTCGGCGATTCCTTTGTGGCGGCGACGTCGGAGGAGGTGGCTGCGGGCGTCGAGGCGTCCGCGGACTCCGGCGCCGAGTCGTCGACGGCCTCCGGCTCGGAGCCGTCGGCCGCCTGCGGCGGTGTGTCGGAGTCGTCCTGGGGCGTTGCGTCGGCGCCGTCCGCGGGCGAGCCGTCTTGCTTGGCGTCCATGACGCTCGATGTTATGACGTCCGCCTGACGGTTCGCTGCGCGCGTCAGGTTCCGCTCACGACATACGGTGCGGATCGCCGCGCGGCCAGGCCGAACCAGCCCGTCAGGCAGACGTAGCCGAACGCGCCGCTCAGCAGCAGCCACGGCGCGTAACCGTCGTCGGGAAGCACCAGCGCGCCGCAGAACAGGCCGATCACGAAGCTCAGGTTGAAAACGGTGTCGTTGAGGCTGAACAGCCGCCCGCGGTAGTCGTCGTCGCAGTTGGACTGAATCGAGGTGTCGACGACGATCTTGGTGCTCTGAGAGGCGATGTTGACGAAGAAGGTCGCCGCGACGAACACGAAAGCGGCATACGCCGACCCCGTCGCCGCGATCACGACGGCGACCATGGCGAGCATCCACGTCACCCAGGGGCCGGGCCCGATCGTCCGCGTCATGCGCGGGGTGACCACCGCGGCCAGGAGCGCGCCGAGCTGCCCGGCGACCATGATCGCCAGCAGCCACGCCTGCGAGTCCTGGTAGTCGCCGAACCGCTGTGCGTCGTGGAAGTGCTCGCGAAATGCCACCAATGTGGTCACCGCGAGGATCCCGTACAGGGCGCGATAGCCTGCCTGGGCGCCCATGACGTAGGCGGTGCCGCGTCGCGTCCACAGATGCCGGAACCCGCGGATCATTCCCTTTGTGGTCTCCACAAGCGCGGCGACGACGCCGCCGGACGCGCGCTCCGACTCGTCCGGCCCCAGTCCGTCCGGCGAGAAGGATCGCCAGGCGAGCAACGCCGCGGCCAGCAGCAGCGGCACCGAAACCGCCGCCGCCACGCCGTATCCGACGTCGGAGTCGTCGACGACGCGTCCAAGCAGGGCGGAGACGGCGAAGCCGCCGCCGAGCCCGGCGCCGTAGGCGGCCGCCCCCGCGGTGGTGGAGAAGGCGTTGGCGGTGACCAGTTCGGGCTGGTCGACCACGTGCGGCTGGGACGCCGAAAGCCCGGCGAGCACGAAGCGGTTGAGGGTGATGACGACCATGGCCAGGCCGGCGAACAGCCACACCGGCCCGCCGGAGAAGACGAGCCCCGCCACCGGGATCAGCAGGCACGCGCGCACGGTGTTGGCCGCGGCGAGCACGTTGCGGCGCCGCCACCGGTCCAGGAACACTCCGATGTAGGGCCCAAGCAGCGTGTACGGTGCGATGACCATGGCGAAGGCGATCGCGTACGCCAACGGGTCGACCTGCCGGTCGGGGTTGAAGAAGACGCTGACGCCGAGCGCCACCTGAAAGAACCCGTCGCCGAGCTGGGTGGAAAGCCGGACGCTCAGCAGACGGCGAAACCCCCGCCGGGCGAAGATCGCCCGCACGTGCCTGCGCGGCTTGGCGTCGGGGACCGTCTTCAACACCAGAAGAACTCTACTGTGTTTCGGGCCGCCTTCGCCGTGGCGCGAGCGACTCGCGCCGCCGGATCAGGCCGTGTCCCAGGCGCCGCAGCCGCTGGTGCTGAAGGCCTCGTCGCCGTCCTCGATCGTGACGCGGACCTGCTCCCCGGCGTCGGCGATGTCGTTGGCGATGATGTCCTCGAACTCGCCGCTGGCGCCCGAAAGCCGCTCCCAGTAACACATGGTGGAGTCGTCGGGCACCGTCGCCGTGTAGTCGCCGGCCTCGATGTCGTCGCCGACCATGTAGGTGCCGTCTCCGCTGATGGCCGCGTTGGGGTTGACCGCGTCGGCGTCGTCGGAGGCGTCCGAGGCCTCGGTCTTGGAGTCGGAGGCCGAGGAGTCGGAGTCGTCGGAGTCCCCGGAATTGATCACGAGGATGATGCCGACCGTCAGCAGCCCGACCACCGCCACCGCCGCGGCGATGGCGCCGACGATCCCGCCGGTGGAAAGTCCGCTGTTGTGTTGCTGCGGAGGGCCGTAGGCCTGCTGCAGGAACACCGGGGGCGCCGAAACCGGGCCGTGGTCGGCAGGCTGGCTATAGGGGTCGTTCGGGTAGTAGCCCGTGGGCGGCCCGGAGACGGGCGGCTGCTGCCCGGCGTAGTCCGGCGCGGCGTACGGGTCGTGGGGGCCTTGCGCCGGCGGCTCGGGAGGCGGCGACCAGTCGCCCGGCGGAGGGTTCGGCGGGTACGTCATGAGTGCCATGGTGCCGGGCGAATCACCACATATCGCGCATAACGCCAAAAATCCCGGCGCGTGTCGCTCGAGGTAGTTCAGGTCACGTTCTCGGAATCGCGACAAACCTCGAATCGGCCTGCTACAGTCGTCGTCTCGTACCCCCTGGGGGTATAAAATTCAGACGACAAGTCCCCGGACCGCGAGGCGACCCGCCTCGCCGTCGAGGGCGGAATGAAACACTGAGGCAAGCGATGAGGACCGAAAGCAACGCCAACCAGATCGATCTCGACATCGGCGGGATGACGTGCGCCTCCTGCGCCTCCCGCATCGAGAAGAAACTCAACCGCCTCGACGGCGTGGCCGCCAGCGTCAACTTCGCCGCCGAGCGCGCCAGCGTCTCCGTGTCCGGAGACGTCTCTGCCGCCGACCTGATCGCCGTGGTGGAGAAGACCGGATACACCGCCTCCGAACCCGTCCCCGAACAGGCGCCGCAGCAGGACGAGCCCGCCGACGCCGAGGACAAGGCCGACGAAGACACCCCCGAGCTGCGCGATCTGCGACAGCGGGTCGCGGTGTCCATGGCGCTGGCCATACCCGTCATCGCCCTGTCGATGATCACGCCGCTGCAGTTCGACAACTGGCAGTGGCTGACGCTGACCCTGGCCGCGCCGGTCATCGTCTACGGCGGCTACCCCTTCCACAGGGCCGCGCTGAAGAACCTGCGCCACGGTTCGGCCACCATGGACACCTTGATCTCGATGGGCACTCTCGCGGCGTTCCTCTTCTCACTGTGGACGCTGTTCTTCGGCGACGCGGGCATGACCGGGATGACCCACGAATTCACGTTCACGCTGTCCCGCGGCGACGCCTCCGACGACATCTACCTGGAGGCCGCCTCGGGCATCACCGCCTTCATCCTGCTGGGGCGCTACCTGGAGAACCGGGCCAAGCGCCGCGCCGGGGCCGCGCTGCGCGCGCTGATGGACCTGGGCGCCAAGGACGTGGCGGTGCGCCGCGACGGCGAGGAAGTGCGAATCCCCGTCGCCCAGCTGCAAGTCGACGACGTGTTCGTCGTGCGCCCCGGCGAGAAGATCGCCACCGACGGCGAGGTCGTCGAAGGCAGCTCCGCGGTGGACGAAAGCATGCTCACCGGCGAGTCCGTTCCGGTCGAGGTGTCGCCGGGTCACTGGGTGACCGGCGCGACCGTCAACTCCGGCGGCCGCCTGATCGTTCGCGCGACCCGCGTCGGCGCCGACACCCAGCTGGCCCAGATGGCGAAGCTGGTGGAAGAAGCCCAGATGGGCAAGGCCAAGATCCAGCGGCTGGCCGACCGCGTGTCGGGAGTGTTCGTGCCGGCCGTGATCGTGCTGGCGCTGGCGTCCTTCGCCGTGTGGAGCCTGAGCGCCGGCGACGTGGGCGCCGGGATCATCGCCGCGGTGACGGTGCTGATCATCGCCTGCCCCTGCGCGCTGGGACTGGCCACGCCGACCGCGCTGATGGTCGGCGCCGGGCGCGGCGCTCAGCTGGGGCTGCTGGTCGGCGGGCCGGAGGTGCTGGAGTCGACGCGCAAGGTCGACACCGTGGTGCTGGACAAGACCGGCACCGTCACCGCCGGTCAGATGAAGCTGACCGACGTGATCGCCGCCGAGGGCCAGGACGTCGCGGAGCTGACGCGGCTGGCGGGAGCGGCGGAGTCCGCCTCCGAGCACCCGATCGCGCAGGCGATCGCCGCCGGCGCCGCCCGTCGTCTCGCCGACGACGTCGACGCCCAGATCAGCTCCCTCCCCGACGTCGAGGACTTCGAGAACGTGCCCGGCAGGGGCGTCACGGGCACAGTGGACGGCCACGCCGTCGTAGTGGGACGCCCCGCCCTGCTCGCCGAGTCCGGCATGGAGCTCGACGCCGAGCTGCGGCGACAGCTGCGCGAAGCCGAGTCCGGCGGCAAGACCGTCGTGGCCGCCGGCTGGGACGGCCGCGCGCGCGGCCTGCTCGCGGTTTTCGACACCGTCAAACCCACAAGCGCCGAGGCGATCGTGCGGCTGCGCGACCTCGGTCTGACCCCGGTGCTGCTCACCGGCGACAACGCCGCCGCCGCCAAGGCCGTGGCCGCCGAGGTCGGCATCGACGAAGTGCACGCCGAGGTGCTGCCGGAAGACAAACTGAACGTCGTCAAGCGGCTGCAGGAGCAAGGCAAGACCGTGGCGATGGTCGGCGACGGCGTCAACGACGCCGCGGCGCTGGCCCAGGCCGACCTGGGCGTCGCGATGGGCACCGGCACGGACGTGGCGATCGCGGCCAGCGACCTGACGCTGGTGCGCGGGGACCTGCTCGCCGCCGCCGACGCGATCCGGCTGTCGCGCCGGACGCTGCGCACGATCAAGCAGAACCTGTTCTGGGCCTTCGGCTACAACACCGCGGCCCTGCCGCTGGCGGCCCTCGGTCTGCTGAACCCGATCATCGCCGGGGCGGCCATGGCGTTTTCGTCGGTGTCGGTAGTCGGCAACAGTTTGCGGCTGCGGCGCTTCAAGTAGCGCACCGCGCGAACCGCGCGTTTGGGGTCGGCGTCCAACGCGACGTCGGCCCCAAACCTTGCGTAACCGTCGCAAAACGACCACTGGTTCATCCAGATGTCTGCGAATCGTCGCCGTCCCGGTATTGCCTCGCTCCGCGACAGCCGATAGAAAAGGGCAACCCCTCAGTCTTGGAGAGATTTCAATATGCGATCCCCTAGGAAACGCCTGCTTCTGGCGGCAGCGGCGGCAGGCGCCGTCGGGCTGCCCCTTTTGGCGGCAGGCTCGGCCGCGGCCGACGTCGACGCCGAGTCGAAAGGCAGTCGGATTGCCGACATCCAAGGTCGGTCCCACCTCTCGTCGCAATCCGACGAGAAAGTCGCGAACATTCCCGGCACTGTCATCGCGATCCACGAAGACGGCTTCTGGATGCAGGACGCCGACTCCCCCAACACCGACCCCCGCGTCAGCAACGGCATTTACGTCTACACCCGCGGCGAGGCGGAAGTCGCTCCCGGCGACTCCGTGACCGTCTCCGGCGACGTGAAGGAGTACCGTCCCGGCGGCGTCGACAACGCCAACCTCACCACCACCGAGATAATCAACCCCGAGGTCACGGTGGACGGTGAAGGCACGGCGCCCGAGCCCGCGCTGGTCGGCCCCGGAGGCAGGACCGCTCCGCAAGACGTCTACACCGGCGAACCCGGCAACGTCGAAGAGGGCGGAAAGCTCGATGTGGACGCCAACGCCCTCGACTTCTACGAGTCGATGGAAGGCACGCTGGTCGAGATCTGCGACGCGATCGCGGTCGGCCCGACCAACAGCTACGGCGAACTGGCCGTGCTGCCCGGCGGCGAAGGCGACAATCGCACCGAACGCGGCGGCGTCAAACTCACCGAGACCGACGTCAACACCGAAGTCGTGATCCTCGACGACGGGCTGGCCGAAATGCCCGCGCTCAACGTCGGCGACGAGCTTCCCGGCTGCTTCCAGGCGGTCGTGGACTACAACTTCGGCAACTTCAAGTTCAACGTGCTGGCGACGCCGGACGCCAAGGACAACGACCTGCAGCGCGAGACCACGCAGCCGCAGGGCGACGACCTGGCCGTGTCCACCTACAACGTGGAGAACCTGCACCCGGCACAGGGCCAGGAGGCGTTCGACCGGCACGGCGAATACATCGCGACGAACCTGGCAAGCCCCGACGTCGTCGGTCTGGTGGAGATCCAGGACAACTCCGGTCCCGACGACGACGGCACGGTCGACTCCAACGAGACCCTGGACATGCTCGTCGACTCGATCGCCGCGGCCGGAGGTCCGTCCTATGAATGGCGTCAGATCTCCCCGGAGAACAACGCCGACGGCGGACAGCCCGGCGGAAACATCCGGGTGGCCTACCTGTTCAACCCGGACCGGGTGACCTTCGACGACCGCGAGGGCGGCGACGCCGTCACCCCGGTGGAGGTGACGTCCGGAGACGGCGGCGCCGCGCTGAGCTTCAACCCCGGCCGGGTCGCGCCGACCGAGGACGCCTGGGGCGAGACCCGCAAGCCGCTCGCCGCCGAGTTCGAGTTCAACGGCGAGAAGTACTTCACGATCGTCAACCACTTCAGCAGCAAGGGCGAAGACGACCCGCTGAACGGCCGCTACCAGCCGCCGACGCGGCACACCGAGGAGGCACGGCACCAGCAGGCGCAGATCGTCGCGGACTTCGTCGGCGAGATCAACGCCGCCGACCCCGAGGCCAACGTGGTGGTCCTGGGCGACGTCAACGACTTCGAGTTCTCCGAGACCGCCAAGATCCTCACCGAGAACGGGCATCTGGCCAACGGACTCGACACGCTGAAGGAGACCGAGCGCTACAGCTACGTCTTCAACGGCAACTCGCAGGTGCTCGACCAGATCCTGGTCTCGCCGCACCTGCTCGAGGCCGCCGAGTACGACGTCGTGCACGTCAACTCCGAGTTCCACGACCAGGCGAGCGACCATGAGCCGAGCGTGATCCGGTTCTCCGTGTAAGCCCGCACGAGACGAGAAATGACCGGCCGGGGTTCGCCCGGGCCGGTCATTTCTCGTTGCGGACTCTAAGTCGGACCGCGCGGACGCCACCGCGTCTTGCAGCTCGTCTGCGGGGCTTTCCAGCTTCTCGCCGTTGACCTTGACCGTCGGCGTCCCCTCGAAGTCGGGATCGCTCTTGATCTCCGCGTAGGACTCCTGCGCCCAGTCGCGGTACCTCCCGTCGCCGACGCAGTCTGCGAAGTCGCCGCCGATGCCGGCCTCCTCTCCGAGGCGGATCAGCTCGTCGTCGTCCAGCCCGTCGGTGTTTTCGGCGGGCTGGTTGTCCATCAGCGTCGTGTAGTAGCGGAAGAAGTCCGTCTCGCTCTCGTCGGCCGCGCAGATGCTCGCGGACGCGGAACGAGTGGAGTACTCGGCGCCGTTGGAGTAGTCGTCCAGCATGGTCACGGGCTTGAAGATCACGGTGGCCTCTTGGTTGAGCGCCAAGTCCGCGATGAACTCCCCCTGCGACTGCCAAAGCTGGCTGCACGCCGGACACATGAAGTCGTTGTAGATCTCGACGGTCACGTCCCCGTCTTCGGCACCCGTGGCGATGCCGTAGCCCTCGGTGCGCGCCTGCGGCACGGCACCCGCGCCCGCGTCCGCGCCCTCCGACGAGTCGTCCGCTTCCGCGGAGAAAAAATAGAAGCCGCCCGCGCCGACAAGGACGACGGCCGCGCCGGCGACGCAGGCCACGACCATCCCGATCACGCAGAGAACGATGATCAGCGATTTGTTGCCGCTCTTGGCCGGCGGTGGCGGAGGAGGCGCCCACTCGGGCGGCGGAGGCGGCGACGTCTGCTCGGGCGGCGGATAGCTCATGCGGACATGGTATTGGCGCCACGCACTTCGACGGTTGTTCATCGTCGAAAACGTTGACCACAGTTCTGATATCAGGTAACTTCAGCGTCAGCCTCCATATCGAAGAATGTCTACGCTCAAATAAAGTAGGTGTCCAATGCGCATCAAACGTGCAGGCGCCGTCGCCGCGATCGCCGCGGCAAGCGTCCTCGCCCTGGCCATGACCTTCGTGACGCACAGCGGCTCCGCCGAGGCCGACGTCAACGAGCAGGTGATTTTCGCCAAGGGAGACGCCGGCTACGGCTGCTTCCGGATTCCCGCGATCGTGCGCGCCGGCAACGACGACCTGATCGCCTTCGCCGAGGGTCGCAACTCCGCCGACTGCGGCGACGTCGGCGACATCGACCTGGTGATGCGGCGCTCCGCGGACGACGGCCGCACCTGGGGCGACATCGAGGTCGTCAACGGCGGCAGCGAGAACAACTGGGCCAACCCGGTGCCGATCCTCGACGAGGAGTCGGGCCGTCTCGTCCTGGTTACCGTGCACAACCCCGCAGGCGACTCGCGACCACGCATTCCCCACGTGCAGACCAGCGACGACGACGGGAACACCTGGACCGAGCCGCGCAGCCTCGAGACCGACCTCGCCGAGCTCGGGGAATGGGGTCACTTCGCCAGCGGCCCCGGCGGCGGCATCCAGCTGACGCGCGGCGAGAACGCCGGACGGCTCGTCGTCGGAATCAACTACTCCGTCACCGAGGAGGACCACGCCGCCGGCCTGATCTACAGCGACGACCAAGGCGAATCCTGGCAGGTCGGCGCTCAGGACGTCATCGACGGCGGCGCGATCATCCCGCAGGAGCTGAGTCTCGTCGAACTCACCGACGGCGGAATCTACGCCGTCGCGCGCGAAAACGGCAATCCCGACCCCGCCAATCCCGTCCGGGCCGTCGCCGTCGGCGAACCCGGCGGCGAGAGCTGGGCGGCGCCCTTCGAGGCCGAACCCGACCTGCCGGGCACCAAGCAGGTCCAGGGTTCGGCGCTGCGGCTGCGGGCCAGCGACACCGGCGACGCATACGACCGGATCATCTTCGCCGCGCCCACGTACGGGACCCTCCGCAAAGACATGACGATCCGCTCCAGTTTCGACGAAGGCGGCACCTGGCAGACCGTCTCCGAGGGAACCCAGATCACCGACTCGCGGGCCGGCTATTCCAACATGACGCTGCTTGCCAACGGCGAGATCGGACTGGTCTACGAAGGCGGGGCTTATCCCGACGGCGACGCCAACGACACGATCCGCTTCGCCAGCTTCACCGAGGAGGATCTCGGTTTGCCCGACAACTAGTCAGGCGCTTTCGTACTCCAGCAGGAAGTCCCGAAGTCCGGGCAGGTCGTCGGAGTTGAGGTAGTCCACTTCGGCGTCGACGAGTTCGCGCCACACCGCCTCGCGGTTGGGCAGCGCCGCGTCGGGCGTTGCCCAGAACCGCACCTGGTACCCGCTGTCGTGGGCCTGGGCGACGATGTCGTGAAGCTTGTCGCGCTCTTCGGCCGGCATGTCGCCGATGCCCACCCACGAGAAGTGGTCGGTCCAGTTGTCGCTGACCAGGGGCATGAAGTCGGCGGGCGTGTCGGCGCCGAGGTCGGAGAGGCGTCCGTCGTACCCGGCGTAGCGGACTTCCTGCTCCTCCATGACCTCGCGGGGCCGGTTGCCGCTGATGACGGCGGTGACGGCGCCGGTTTCGACGTCGCCGTTCGCGAAGCGGGTCATGATGTCGGCGTACTCGGCGAGCACCGAGTCAACGGCGAGGTAGGTCTCCTCGCCGTCGCTCTTGATGTCGATGAGGAGTTGCAGGGAGCCGTCCCAGCCGGGGTAGACCGCGCCGCCGTTGTCGGCGACGATCTGGCGCAGCGGGTCGAGGTAGAGGGACTGCAGGGTCCGCTCCGGGTCGACGTCGTCCTCGTCGTGGGCGACGAGCAGCTGACCGTCGACGAACCAGACGTCGGCCTCGACGCTGCCGAAGCCGTGGTCGAGCGCGTCGAGGAGCGGGCGGTCGTGTTCATAGTCGTTGTGGGCGTGGGCGCGGTCCAGGGGCGTGGGTCCGGACGGTTCGCCCGCGGCGGCGGTGTCAACGCTCATGGTGAAGAGGATGGCAGCGGCGGCCGAGATCGCTGAGGCGTTTCGGAGAGATCGGCGGATCATGGCTGACAATTTTCAACTCCGTCGATGTATCGGGGGTTTCCGAAACCGTACCGACGAGACAACGCGCGGTCAACGGACGCCGGCACAGTTGACTTTCGGGCCGCCTGCCCTTCGGCAAGCGGCCCGTGGCGAAAGCGTCGGGCTCAACTCCAGCAGTTGTCCCAAACCGTGCCGGCGTAGAAGTAGACCTTCTTCTTGCCCTTGGTGTTCGCGTTGACCGTGATGCACTGCTTTTGACCGTTGGTCTGGTCGTGCGGCATGAACTCCATCTTCTTGGAGCAGTGATTGTTGAAGTAAATCGTCGTGCTGTAGTCGAACGGGTCCCAGCTCAAGTTGAGGGTGTTGTTCGTGCCGTCCTTGCACGGGAAGCTCTCCCGCTGCACCTCTTGCACCTCGACGTCGTCGGCCTCCGCGACGCGCGTCGAGCCGCCGCCGTCCGGCAGAGCGACCGCCGCCGCGGCCGGCTGCGCGAACAGCCCGAGGACCGCGATGCCGGCGACCGCGGACGTGACTACCGCCTTTTTGATACCCATGTCTCCCTCTCCTAAAGACTTTCAGGACAGTAAGCATCATAGACGCCAAAACCGGCATTTGCGGCGTTCTTTGATGTGATCGTGGCGACGACACGGTCCCACTGCGGACCTGACCTGCGAGAACAGAGCGCCTCAGGCAGGGTGCACAACCCCGTACTCACCACATAGAACACACAGCTGCCGCCCGCGCGGCCCAACACATCCCGGGCTAACGAAACACGCTTTAGCGGGATCGACGGGTCGGCCAGTCGTTCGCGGTCGACGGGTGCGCGGTCGCAGACGAGGTCCTCGATCGGTGTGATGCCGTCGTCCCAGAGGTTGACGTGCATGCCGGCGACCACGGTGTCGCCGGTCAGCCAGAAGGCGTGGAAGGCATGTGCGTCGAGGTCGCCCCTGGTGACGACGGTGTCGTAGCCGCCGGGCGGGAACCAGCCGGTGAATTCCATGCCGACGTCGTACTGGTCGGTGAAGAAATAGGGCAGGCGGTCGTAACTGACCTCGTGCCCGAGCATCGACCGGGCGGCGGCCGGTGCGCCGTACAGCGCGTTGGCCCAGTGCTCCACGCGGACGCGCCGACCGTAGAACGGGTGCAGCGCGTTGGCCACATCGCCGGCGGCGTAGATGTCCGCGTCGTCGGTGCGCAGCGTCTGGTCGACGAGGATGCCGTTGTCGACGGCGAGGCCGGCCTGCTCGGCGAGTTCGGTGTTGGGCCGGGCGCCGACACCCACGATGACCAGGTCGGCGGGGATGTGGCTGCCGTCGTCGGTGACCACCGCGGACACCCGGCGGTCGCCGCGAAATCCGCTGACGCCGCGGTTGAGTTGCAGGTCGACGCCGTGTTTGCGGTGCAGGTCGGCGAAGTAGCCGCCCACTTCGGGGCCGAGCGCGGCGGCCAGCGGGGCGGTCTGGGGTTCCACGATGGTCACCTCGCACCCGTAGTGGCGGGCGGCTGCCGCGGTCTCCAGCCCGATCCAGCCCGCGCCGACTACCACCACCCGCGACCCGCCCCCGCTGAGGGCGTCGCGGAGCCGTTCGGAGTCGGAAAACCGGCGCAGATACCGCACGCCGTCGAGGTTGCCGCCGGGCAGGTCGAGGCGGCGGGGTGAGGCTCCGGTGGCGAGCAGCAGCTTGGTGTAGCCGATCCGTTCGCCGCTGTCGAGCTCCACGTGATGTCCGGCCCGGTCGATGCGGGTGACCGGGCTGCCGAGCTTCAGCTCCACGCCGTGCTCGGCGTACCACCCCTGCTCGTGCACGTAGGACTTGGTCTTGTCCTCGGCGCCGAGGAGGTAGCCCTTGGACAACGGGGGTCGCTCGTAGGGGCGCTCGGGCTCGGCGCCGATCAGCACCAGCCGCCCGCCGAACCCGTCGGCGCGCAGCGTCTCGGCGGCCTTCGCGCCGGCCAGGCTGGCGCCGACGATGACGAATATCTGGTCGTTGGCCATGAACTCGTGTCCTCCACGATCTCGTTGGGTGGTTAGGCGCCGACGCCGGTGAGGCCGAAGAACTCCTGGCGGGCGCGCGGGTCTTCGCGGAGCGCGCCTTGCAGGGCCGAGGTCACGGTGCGAGATCCGCCGGCCTGCACGCCGCGCATCGACATGCAGAGGTGCTCGGCTTCGATCACGACCCCGACGCTCTTGGGCGCCAGGTGTTCCTGCAGCCAGTCGGCGACCTGTTTGGTCAGCCGTTCCTGCACCTGTAGGTCCCGGGAGAACAGCTCGACGACCCGGGCCAGCTTGGACAGGCCGAGGATGCGCTGATCGGGCAGGTACCCGACGTGAGCGATCCCGTGGAAGGGCAACAGGTGATGCTCGCACAGCGACTGCACCGGAATGCCCTTGGCGAGCACCAGTTCATCGTAACCTTCGCCGTTGGGGAAGGTCGTCAGATTGAACGCCCGCGGGGTCAGCAGCTCGGCGTAGCTGGCCGCCACCCGCCGCGGGGTGTCGACCAGATGCGGGTCGGACGGGTCCTTGCCCAGGGCGATCAGCAGGTCGGCGACCGCCCGCTCCGCGGCCGGCAGGTCCAGGCCGTCTCGTCCCCGCACCACCCGCAGGGGCGCGGTGCGGGGTTCGGAGCGATCCGCAAGTTCGAGGCTCAACCGGGCGCTCACCGCGCCGCCGCGCGGCCGCGGGAGTACGTGGTCGCCAGCCGGGCCAGCGCCACGGCGGCCACGAGCAGGCCGAAGTCGCGCAGTGCGATGTCGTAGAAACCGGGGACGGTGAGCAGGTTGACGATGATCCCGGCCAGCCAGGCGGCGACCAGCAGGCCGCCGAACCGGGGCGCCGCCGCGACCACGATCCCGGCGAGGATCTCCACGACGCCGACCGCGTACATCGCCTGCGCGGCGGCGCCGGGCACGATGTCGTCGATCCACGGGGCGAGGTAGACCGGCCAGTCGACCAGCAGGTTGGTGAACTTGTCCAGCCCGAACAGGATCGGCGCTGCCGTGAAGGCCAGGCGCAGCAGCCAGAACGCCTGGTACACGGGGTTCTGCAAGCGGGCCTGTTCGGCCCTGCTCGTCCAGGGTGTCGCCCCCGGAG
>JBOGDN010000032.1:0-2761 GCA_050742995.1 Stackebrandtia sp.
TCACAGTGGAGGCCGACAGCGGCGGACACACCGACAATCGCCCCCTGGGCAGCCTGCTGCCGCGCATCGCGGCGCTGCGCGACGGAGCCGTTCGGCGCCACGGCTGTCGCATCCGCGTCGGAGCCGCCGGAGGACTCGGCACGCCCCAAAGCGTGGCGGCGGCCTTCGCCGCCGGCGCCGACTACGTGCTGACCGGGTCGATCAACCAGGCGGCCGTGGAGTCGGGCCTGTCCGCGGAGGGCAAGACGATGCTGGCCGCGGCGGACATCGCCGACGTGGTCATGGCCCCGGCGGCCGACATGTTCGAGCTGGGCATCCAGGTGCAAGTGCTGTCGCGCGGCACGATGTTCGCCCCGCGTGCGGGGCGTCTCTACGAGATCTACCGCGAGTACCCCAGCTTGGAAGCCGTCCCCGCCGCGGAACGCGACAAGCTCGAGCGCCGAACCCTGCACGCCACGTTGGACGAAGCGTGGGAGGAGACGCGTCGCTTCTGGCAGCGCCGCGACCCCGCCGTGGCCAAACGCGCCGAAGCCGATCCCAAGCACCGCATGGCTCTGGTCTTCCGCTGGTACCTGGGGAAGTCCAGCCGCTGGGCCATCGACGGCGACGTTTCCCGCCGCGCCGACTATCAGATCTGGTGCGGCCCGGCCATGGGCGCCTTCAACACCTGGACCGAAGACAGCTTCCTGGCCGATCCCCACAACCGCACCGTCGTCCAAATCGCCCGCAACCTCCTGGAGGGCGCCGCCGCGATCACCCGCGCGCAGCAGCTGCGCGCCAGCGGCCTGCCCGTGCCGCCCTCCGCGTTCCGATACACCCCACGGCTCCTCGAATAGAACCGTTCCGTTGAAACCGAGGTAAATGCGATGTCTGACTCTGTCCCATCGTCCCAGCCGCCAGTGGCGATCGTCGGAATGTCCGCCCTGGTTCCCGGTTCTCCGGGCGTCGACGGCTTTTGGCGCACCATCTATAACGGACTAGATCAGATCGGCGAGGTGCCGCCGACGCGCTGGCCGGTCGAGGACTACTACGACCCCGACCCCGACGCCCCCGACAAGACCTACGGCAAGCGCGGCTCGTTCTTGGACCCGGTGGAGTTCGACCTGCTGAAGTTCGGCATCTCGCCGAACATGATCGAGGCCACCGACGCCACTCAGCTGCTGTCGCTGGTTCTCGCCGAGCAGGTGCTGACCGACGCCTGCGACGGCGACACCGACAAGCTGAGCCGCGAACGAGTCAGCGTCCTCCTTGGGACATCCACGTTGGAGCTTCTCGGCAGTATGAGCAACCGCATGCAGCGGCCGGTGTGGCTCAAATCGCTGCGAGAGTGCGGCGTCCCCGAAGCGCAGGCGCAAGCCGCCTGCGATCGCATCGCCGAGCACTACGTGCCGTGGCAGGTAGACACCTTTCCCGGGCTGCTGTCCAACGTGGTCGCTGGGCGGATCGCGCATCGTTTCGATCTGCACGGCACGAACCACACCGTCGACGCCGCCTGCGCCAGTTCGCTGGCGGCCCTGCACAGCGGGGTCAACGAGCTCGCCCTGGGTCAGACCGACCTGGTGATCACCGGCGGCGTGGACCTGTTGAACGACATCGTCATGTACATGTGCTTCAGCAAGACTCCCGCCATGTCGCCCACCGGCGACTGCCGTCCCTTCTCGGATTCGGCGGACGGCACGATGCTGGGCGAGAGCCTGACGATGTTCGCGCTGAAGCGACTCGCCGACGCCGAGAGAGACGGCGACCGGATTTACGCCGTCCTCAAGGGCGTGGGCGCCTCTTCGGACGGCAGCGGCTCTGCCGTATACGCGCCCGAGCCGGAAGGACAGTCGCGGGCGCTGCGTCGCGCCTACGAAGCCGCCGGCTACGGCCCGGAGACGGTCGAACTGGTCGAGGCACACGGCACCGGCACCGCCGCCGGAGACGCCGCCGAAGTCGCCGCGCTGCGTGAAGTGTTCGCCGGCTCGGGCGACGACGCGCAGCGGTGCGCGCTTGGCTCGGTCAAATCGCAGCTCGGCCACACCAAATGCGCGGCCGGAGCGGTCGGCCTCCTCAAGACCGTGCTGGCGCTGCACCAAAAGACATTGCCGCCCACCATCAAGATCGACAAACCAGACCCCAAGCTGGACCTGGAATCCAGCCCGTTCTACCTGAACACCGAGACCCGCCCGTGGGTTCGCGGCGGCGACCACCCCCGACGCGCTTCGGTGTCGAGCTTCGGCTTCGGCGGCAGCAACTTCCATCTGACCCTCGAGGAATACCTGCCCGCCGAGAACGCGAAAGCCCGTCCGGCGCGGAGACTTCGTGCCGCGCCCGCCGAACTCATGCTGTTCAGCGCGTCGTCGCCCGACGCGTTGCGCTCGGCCGTCGTCGAGGCGTGCGAGCAAGCGCAATCGCAGCCGTTGCCGGTCCTGGCACGGCGATCGCAGCGGGAGTTCGACCCCGACGCGGCGACGAGACTGGCCGTGGTCGCCTCCGACGCCGACGATCTCGCCTCCAAAATCGACCGAGTCGTCGCACGTATCGAGGCCGCGCCGGACGCGCCCTTCACCATGCCCCGCGGCGTGGACTATTCGCCGCTGCCCGCGGCTTCCCGGGAAATCGCGTTCCTGTTTTCTCCCCAGGGCAGCCAGTACGTGGGCATGGGCGCCGACCTGGCCATGGAGCACCCGCAAGCCCGCGCTGCCTGGGACTTGGCCGCCGAAGTCTCCCCGACGGAGGAGCCGCCGCACCGTGCGGTGTTTCCCGCGCCGGTCTTCAC
>JBOGDN010000033.1:0-3649 GCA_050742995.1 Stackebrandtia sp.
CCGCCGCGTCGGGGTCGCACGCCATGGCGGGGGAGTCGAGGGCGCCGGAGCCGGCGGCGACGAGGGCGACGCCGATGACGGCCAAAACCGGGGCCAGCGCGCCGGCGGCCGCGAGCGCGAGCTTGCCTCGGTGCGGCGAGCCGTCGGGCATGGGGGTTCACCTCGCTTCGGCGTGGACAGCCGCGTCGAGGGGATCCCCCGACGCCCCGTGCTTCAACTACAGTTAACGAAGAGAGGTAGAACTGTACGCCGCGCCGCCGAAGCCGCGTCAAGGCTTGTTATCGAATCGTTATCATTCGCAGGTTCTGAGGCTGTCGGCGAGCCTGGGAAAGGCGGAGGCTATGAGCCGGGCCATGTGGTCGGCTTCGTCTTCTTGGGCGCGGGTGTAGACGAGTTCGGCGGGGCCGGTCACGTCGGGGGCGTGGTCGCACAGCGCGTGGGCGAGATCGTGGACGATCACGTCGATCGACGCGCCCGCGGGTACGACGACGCGGTCGCACACGTCGGTGGCGATCCAGGCGCCGTGACGCTCCGGCGGCAGTTCGGCGTGCATGTGGCACAGCAGGAGCTTGCGGCCGCGGGCCGCGGCGATGGCGGCGACCAGCTCGTCGAGTCCGGCGTCGGCGGGCAGGTCGAGGCGGCGCAGCAGGGCTGCGCAGCGGCTGCGGGGCTCCTGGCCGGGACCCGAGGTCGAAGGCATGTGTCTCGCGTTTTCGTGTAATGCCGGCGGCGCGGCCATGGGGCCGGCTGCGCCGTCCGGGCGGTTGCCCAGGCTAAACACCCTAATCCGGTCGCGCAACCGTGCAATAACCCTCAGTCGCGGACGATCAGGCGTAGAACGGGCGCGGCTTGTCGCCAAATGAAAAACAGACGCAACTCGTCGGGGGTGCGTCTCACGTGTCGGGACGGTCGTCGCCGCCGTCCGCGTCGGCGTCTGGACCGTCGTCTTGGTTGTGGACGTCGGCGGCGGCCGGCGGCAGGCCTTCAAGACGGCGGGCCTTGTCGATCATGGTCAAGATCAGCTCTTGGGCCTCGGCCGACAGCCCGGAGGCGTGGTGGGCGATGGTGCGCACACGTTCGGAGTCGGCGATGGCCATCAGCTCGTCGACCTCGCCGGCGTCGAAGCCGGAATCCGGGCCGGTGAAGTAGTCGACGGAAACCTTGAAGTAGTCGGCCAGCGCCCGCAGCTTGTCGTGGTTCGGTCGCCGGCGCACGCCGGTGCGCAGCTGGGCGATATAGGCGTGGGTGATCTTCACCCCGGCGGAGGTGATGTCGCGGGCGGCCTGCGCATTGGACACGCCCGCACGGCGAAGCAGCGCGTCAAGGCGACGCCCGAGCACCCCGGGATCGGCGTCCTCGGCGTCGGCGCGCTCAGAGTCGTCGTTCACGTCGTCACTTTCGTCACATCAGCAGTCACAGACAGTCTCGCATCCCACCCGTCACCCAGAAAGGTAACGATTCGATAACGAAGATTGCCATTTCGGCTCCTCGGGTGGCGAAACCATAACCGAAGCATTACGTTGACCCACCTGCCTTCAATTCTAGTTGAAGACAGATGCGGGAGCCTAGACCAGGGGAGCCTAACCATGTCGCTGCCGGAAAGTCTCGTCGCCGTGGCGTTCGTCGCCGCCGACGTGCCCAACCCCGCCCCCGAAGACCCCACCTCCGGGTCCAAGGCGATCAGCCTGCTGATCTCCTACGTCAAGTCGGGCGTGCTCATCGCCTGCGGAATCTCCGCGGTGGTCTCCGGCGGAATGATGGCCGCCGGCTCCCTGACGAGCAGGCCCGATTCGGTGGACAGGGGCAAGCGCGCTCTGATTTGGTCTCTGGGCGGGGTCATCGTGGCCGCGATCGCCATCCCCGTCACCAACTCCATATTCGGCGCGACCAACTAGGAGCTTCAATCATGAGCGATCAGGACTTCTTCGCACCCCCCAAGCGCGGCAGGCGGTACGCGATCACCGCGGTCGCCGCCGTGCTGGCGGTGTTGTTGATCGTCGGCGCATTCTGGCTGGGACGAGACACGGGCGGCCCAGACGACGCGGCGCCCGACGACGACGCCTCCTCGGTCGATCCGGAGACTTCTTCGCCCGGCATGGACTCCGGCGACGCGTTGACGGTGATCGCCGGCGAGCGCACTGAGGCCGGCGTCTCGGTGGGCTACCCGCACACCACGGTGGGCGCGGTGTCGGCGGCGGTGGAATACGTCTCGCAGCTGACGTCGACTCTGGATCCCGATCGGGCGGTGGAGATCGCCGACGTCGTCGTTCACCCCGACAGCGAGCTCAAAGCCGAAGACGCCGCCCAAGGCCCCGTCAACACCCGCAAAGACCTCGGGCTGCCCGAAGAAGGCGAACTGCCGGACGGAGTGTCGACGGTGATGGCGCCGGTGTCTTACCAGCTGCGCGACCACGCCGATGACGAGATGACCGTCCTGCTGCTGGCGTATTGGACCTACACCCCCGAAACCGGGGAGCCGCGCACCGAGGTCGCCGTGCTTCCGGCCGTCATGCGCTGGAACGGAGACGACTGGAAATGGTTCACCCAACGCGACGTCGCCGATTACTCCGACCTGTCCGCCGACCCTGCCAGCGACGACGCCAAATCCAAAGGCTGGCTCGGGCTGACCCGATAACCCCCGATGTGAGCCCCGGAATCCAGAAGCGAAGTGAATTGCCATGCGAGGCGAATGCAACCCGTTCCTCGGCGGCGTCAGCTGCGTAGACGACCTGCTTGAAGGCGCCGGCGACAAGGCCGGAGAAATGGCCGAGTCGGCCGTCGCCTCAGCGTGGGAGAGCGTGTGCGAGTCGTTCGCCGAAGCCGCAGGCATGCTGTTGGCGGGTTTCGCCGAGGCCTTCGTCGCGTTCCCGAACGTCGATCTGACCAGCGACGCGATCAGCGGCGTGTTCGCGATGAGCATGGGCCTGGGGATCGTGGTGGCCGTGATCCTTCTGCTGCTGCAGGCGGGACGCACCGCGATCACCCACGACGGACGCGCGCTGGCCGAAGCATTGATCGGAGTCGGCAAAACGGCGCTGGCGTTTGTGCTGACCCTGACGCTGGCCTCGACGGCGCTGCTGGTCGCCGACGAGCTGAGCATGTGGATTCTGGAGCGCTCCTTCGAGTCCGTCGAGGAGCTCGACGACAAGCTGGTCGCGTTGATGGCCGCCAACATCCCCAACCCCACCGTGAAGCTGGTGCTGGCGGTCGTGGCCATCGTCCTGGTGATCGTCTTGTGGTTCGAGCTGCTGCTGCGCAACGGCGCGGTCGCCGTGCTGGTGGCCACGTCGCCGATCGCGGCGGCCGGGATGGTCTCCGGCGCCACCAAACAGTGGTGGTCCAAACTGGTGGCCGCGACGATCCAGCTGATCATGCTCAAACCGGCCATCGCGCTCATCTTCGCCATTGGCTTCTCTCTTGTGGGCGACGGCGAGGACATCGCCACACTGCTGACGGGCATGCTGGTGCTGCTGCTGGCGGTGATCGCGTGGCCGGCGATCATGCGTTTCTTCACCTGGACCAACGCGAGCGTGGGCGGCGGCGCGGGAGCCGCCGCCGCACTTGGGTTCGCCTCCGGGCACGTCTCCGCCCGCGCCGGAACGGCCGGAATCGCGCCGCGCGAGTTCTCTCAGGCCGCCGAGGCCCGCAC
>JBOGDN010000034.1:0-2492 GCA_050742995.1 Stackebrandtia sp.
TTAAGTCCGCCGTCGGCGCCGCGGCGTGCGCGACGACGGCGGATGCGGAAACAGCGAAGGCCGCCCGGAGCGTCCCCGCGCCGCCTTCGCGGCCAGTCTAACGGTCGGTGAGTCGGCATACGCGTCCGTGGGCGGTCGTCACCACGATCGGGGACGGTCGTCGTAGTCGTCGTCACGGTAGCGGCGGCGAGGAGGCTCGTAGCCGGGTTCCTGCGACGGCATCGGCGCGGTTCCGCCGCTGTGCGGGGGCGCGCCGCCCCAGTCGTCCCGGCGGTAGCCGCCGCTTCGTCCCTCGGAGGGCGGCTCCTCGTGAGACTGGTACCTGCGCGTCGACCGGTTGTCCGGCGGCGGCTCGTCTCGCATCGGGTCGACCCGCTGGGTCGGCCGAGAGTCGCCGTAGGCGGGGCCGAAGCCGGACGACGTCGAGGGCTCGTGCGGCGCCGAGCCGTAGCGGGCGAGGTCGTCGTCGTTGACCAGCGGTCCGTTGTGGATCATGGTCTCGGCGTTCATGCCCGGTCGCATCGGGCCGGCGTCGTACACGCCGAGCTGACCGGTCTGCGTGGCAAGGGGACGGTGGTTCAGCGGGGCGTCCCGGTACACGTCGTCATCGTCTTCGTCGTCGTTCTTGCCCTTGCGCAGCAGCAGGACGATGGCGACGATGCCGCCGACGACGAGCAGCCCGCCGAGGATGATCAGCAGCCACGTGCTGAGGCCCAGACCCTTGTCTTCCCCTCCGTCGCCCGGATCCGAAGTCGTGTCTTTCGCTTCTTCTTCGGCGACAAGCTCGACGTCTTCCGCCTTCGCCATGTCGTCGGCCTTGACGTCGACCGTCTGGTCGTCGATCGCCTTGTAGCCGTCTTTTTCAAACGAGATCGTCGCTTCGCCCTCTGCGAGCTCGCCTTCGACGGAGTACTTGCCTTCGGCGTCGGTGGCGCCGTCGAACGTGTGGTTCTCTTTGTCCTTCACCGTCACTTCGACGCCCTCGACGGGATTGCCCTCCTCGTCGTTGACGACGCCCTCGACCCCCTTGCCGAACTGCTCGCCCGGCTGGACGGTGACGTTGGCGGTGCTGACGCTGGTGCCGCTGGCACTGTTGGGCGGGAGGACGGAGATCGAAATCTGACCGGAGACCGGCTCCTCCTGGGCGGTGTCGACGGCGGCCACTTCGACCGTGAAGGTCTTGGCGGCGCCGCGTTCCAGCTTCCCGCAACCCACGGTGTTGGCTTGGACCGTCTCACAGTCGCCCTGGGCCGGCGTGGCGGTGGCGGTGCCTTCGAGCCCCGGCGTTTCGACACTCGCGCTGACGTTTTCCACCGGATCGCGCGGGTTCGAGTTGGTCAGCGTCACCGTGAGGGACGTGGTGCCCTCGCCGGCGGTCAAGGACGCGTCCGCCGGGTCGACCTTGACGTCGACGACCGTCGCCGGCGGCGGCGCCCCGTATGCGGGCGCACCGACGGCTACGGCGCCGGCGAAGGCCGCCGCGCAGGCGACGCCGATCGCGGCAGCGTGAAACACCCACCTCGGCCGGGCGCTGAACGTGGCTGAAGTTGTCACGGCTTCCAGGCTCCTCATGTGACTACGAGATCCGCGGCCAATGGGGCGACGCCGCGGCAGGCTCTCGAGGGCTACTATGCCCTGTCGCCGGCGTCACTTGCCAGTCTGGTCATCGTGTCGCGCTGTATTCGTCCGTAAATCGTTATCGTCGGCGGTTTTTCGCACAGGCGTATCGTCAGCCGCGTGACCTCGACTACTCCCGCCGAGACCCTGGCCGCGGCCGTGGCCGCACTGGACGCCCCCGGCGGACCTGAGCGGCAGCTGCTGCGCGACGGGGTGCGCGCCGGCCTTGCCGAGCTCGCCCGCGCCGTCCCGGGCAAGTCGGTGGAGGTGCGGGTGCCCCCGTTCGGCGCGGTGCAGTGCGTCGACGGTCCGCGGCACACGCGCGGCACTCCGCCCAACCTCGTCGAATGCGACCCGGTGACGTTCCTGGAGCTGGCGGCCGGCCGCACGAGTTTCGCCGTCGCCGTCGCCGACGGCCGAGTCACGGCCAGCGGCGCTCGCGCGGACCTCGGCGACTGCCTGCCGTTGGACCTATTTCGCTGAGGTACGCTAGTCGTCGCTTCTCGCGCGGCGTTACCTCGTGAACCTCCCCAGGGCCGGAAGGCAGCAAGGATAAGCGAGCTCTGGCGGGTGCGCGAGGAGCCTTTCTTTTTGCCTCCTACACTCCGTTCGTGCGAATCCTCATCATCGGCGGGGGCGGACGGGAACACGCCCTGGCCCGGAGTCTGGCGTCCGACCCGGCAGTCGACGAAGTCGTTTGCGCCCCCGGCAACCCCGGCACCGCCGACCTCGGTCCGCGACGCGACGTCGACTCCTCCGACCCGGCCGCGCTGGCCGCGCTCGCCGTGGAGACCGCCGCCGACCTCGTAGTGATCGGCCCGGAGGCGCCGCTGGTCGCCGGGGCCGCCGACGCCGTGCGCGCCGCGGGTATCGCC
>JBOGDN010000035.1:0-12036 GCA_050742995.1 Stackebrandtia sp.
GCACCGCTCGATGTCGATCTACCCGCGGTTGTCGCTTCGTGCGGCGCGTGGTTCGCGCGCTAGGCGGCTCGCGTGTGCGAGGCCATGGGGGACTCGGTGGAGGCGCGTTCAACGTAGGCATCAAGGCGCGCGATCGCGGCGGCTTCGTCGCGGCGGAAACGATGCCAGTAGAAGTCGTACGTGATGGACACGTTGCTGTGCCCGAGGCGCTTTTGCACCTCGTCTGGCGCCCAACCGGCGGAAATCACCCACGCCGCATGCGTGTGCCGCAAATCGTGCCACCTCGGGCGCTGGTGCAGCCTCGTCGAGCAGTCGCACTCGGAGACCGCCTTACGCGGCGTGTACACCATGCCCCGTTTCGTGGTCTGCGTCTGCGGCGGGTGCAGAACGCAGCGTCGCGCCGACCGCACGATCATGTTCCAACGGCTGCGGACCCAATCCTTCTTCAGCCGTGCCCCGCCCTCGGTGAACAACGGCATGGTGTCGCGTCGGCCGTGACACAGCCGCGCCAGCACGGCCGTCGCCACAGAACCCACTGCGACGATGCGGTTGGACGCCTTCGACTTCGGCGGACCGACCTTGCCGCAGTTCTTCAACGCCTTCGACACGGTGACCTGCGCGCCGCCGGACGTGAACACGATGTCGCCGACGTTCAGGGCCAGCACCTCGCCCAGTCTCAGCCCGGAGTGGGCCGCCACGACAATCAAGTCACGCATCAGCCCGGCGGCGTGCGAGGCCACGATGTCCAGCTCGGCAGGCGACAAAAACACCTGCTCGTCTTGATCTGGCGCCGGAGTCCTGATCTCTTCGAGCGGGTCGGGAATCCTGTACCGCCGCGAGATGAACTTGAAGATCTGTTTAAGGAGTTTCACCCGTCCCCGCACCGTCGACGTTGCGCACTCCTTCGACGCCGTCGCCATCCATTGCAGAATTTCTTGGTCGGTGATCAGATCTACCGGCTTGTGGCCGAAGGCGGGCACGAAATGCTTGGTCACTGAACACCAGTAGTTGGCGCGAGTCGCCTCGGCGCGATCGAGCTGCTTCAGCCACCACGTGTCCACGACGACTCGCTCAAAGATGGGCAAGCTCGACGCCGCTTCTCCGTCCGGTCCCGCCCCCGCGTCGCCGTGGCGCTCGCCGAGAACGCGATACACCTCCGTGTCGGTGATCGCTCGGCGATGCGCGTCGATCAGCTCGCTCGCTTCGCCGGCCAGATCCGGCAGAGAAAAGCTGCACGACTGCCGGTTGTCCTCCTTCACCCCCGGCAGCCGCCATTGCACACGCCAACTCGTCGGAGCCCCTTTAGGGCGCGCTTCGATGTAAACCACGCCTCCGACGGTATCCGCGAAATCCGCCCCCATGGGGGCGAGAAAGCCGCCCCCGGCCGCATTTTCGCGAACCGACAAGTCACAAACGACACAACCTGACCAGCGAGAACGCTAAACGCCCAGGGAGCGCCCATGATGTCGATCGATCCTGTGGATAACCGGCGAAATGTGGAAAACCTAAAGTGGATTGATCCGTTTGGGTGATAATCCCGCGCCGCGTCGGCGGCTTAGCGGGGCCACCAGGTGTCGCGCAGCGACAGCAGCACCGTCGCCGCCACGGCCAGCAGCAGCACCGACAGCCCGTACGCCACCGCCGGGTCGGCGTCGAGCGCCTGATAGATCGCCAGGGGAGCGGTGCGGGTGACTCCGGCCAGCGAGCCGGCGAAGGTGAGGGTGGCGCCGAACTCCCCCAGCGCGCGGGCGAACGACAACACCGCGCCGGCGGCCACCCCCGGCGCGGCCAGCGGGAGGGTGACGCGGCGGAAAATCTGCCAGCGTCCCGCGCCCATCACGGCCGCGGCCTCGACGTACTCGTAGTCGATGCCGCGCAGCGCTCCTTCGACGGCCAGCACGCAAAACGGCAGGGCCACGAACGTCTGCGCCGTCACGACCGCCGCGGTCGTGAACGGCAGCGCCACCCCGAACAGCTCGTACACCGGCTCCCCCGCGATCCCGCGCCTGCCGTACGCCGCGAGCAGGGCCACCCCGCCCACGACCGGCGGCGCCACCATGGGAACCGTCACCAGCACGCGCAGCATCCGCCGCAGCACCGGCCCGGTGTGCGCGAGCACCCACGCCAGCGGCACGCCCAGGACGAGGCAGGCGAGCGTGGCGGCGGCCGCGCTGCTCAGCGACAGCGTCAGCACCTCGACGGTCGCGCCGTCGGTGAGGATCTCCCCCATCCGCCTCCACGGCGTCCGCCCCAACAGCGCGATCAGCGGAGCCAGCAGGAATCCCGCGGCCACGACCGCGGAAATCGCGAGCGCCGCCGGCACACGCCGTCTGTCACGCATCGCCGAAACCCGCGTCGCGCAGCGCCTTTCGGCCGGCGTCGGAAACGACGTAGTCCACCCACTCGGAGGCGTACGGCGAAGCGTCGGCCAGCGCCGCGATCGGGTATTCGGTCGTCGCGGCGTCGGGGATCTCGATGGAGGCCACGTCGTCGACGACGTCGGTGGCGTAGACGACGCCGACGTCGGCCTCCCCGGCGACGACCTTGGCCAGGACCGAGCGCACGTTGTCCTCTTCGGTGTCGGGAACCGGCGTCACCCCGGCGGACGCGGCGGTCTCATGGGCGACCGCGCCGCAGGGGACCTCCGGAGCGCACAGCGCCACCCGCAGCTCTTCGCGAGCGAGGTCGGAAAGGCCCGTGACGTCGCCGGGATTGTCCGGCGGCGTCACCAGCACCGGGCTGTTGCGCGCGAACACGATCGGCTCGCCGTCGACGAGGTCGGCGTCGACGATCGTCTCCATCGCCTCGGGCGCGGCCGTCGCCACGACGTCGGCCGGAGCCCCCTCGACGACCTGCTGCGCGAGCGTCGGGCTGCCCCCGAAGGACAGCTGCACCGTCACCCCGTGCTCGGCCTCGAAGTCGGCGGCCAGCCGCATGAACACGTCCGTCAGCGAGGACGCGGCCAGCACGGTGATCTCGTCTTCGTCGTCGCCCGCGCACGCGGTAGACGCGACGGCCAGCAAGAGGCATGCCGCGATCCCGGCGGCGAGGCGGTGTCTATTGCTCACGCCGTTCAGCATCTCATCGGGGGCCGACGCCGAACGGCTTCTAAAGCCAGCGTGCGACCGCGGTCTCTCCGCCGACGACCTTCTCCCCGGGCGCGACCAGCGCCTCGGCTTCGCCCGCGGGCAGGTAGACGTCGGTGCGCGAGCCGAAACGGATCAGGCCGTAGCGTTCGCCCTTGGCCAGCAGCGCGCCGGGCTGGGTGCGGTTGACGATCCGCCGGGCGATCAGCCCGGTCCGCTGCGCCACCGCGACGCGGCCTCGCTCGGTGTCGACAACCGTGTAGCAGGCCACGTTGTGCTCGGCCAGCGGGTTCATCGCCGGGGCGTAGCCGCCGTTTTCGCGGAACACGTCGGCGACGCGGCCGGCGACGGGGGAGCGGTTGACGTGGACGTCAAGCACCGACAGGAACACCGCGATGCGCAGCCAGTCCGAGCCGGCCGTTCCCGCGGCGCCGCCGAAGCGGTCGTCGACGACGTGCTCGACGGACAGCACCTTGCCGTCGCCGGAGGCGACGATCGAGTCCGGGTCGTCGTGGATGCGTCGCTGCGGGTCGCGGAAGAACGCCGCGGCCGGCGCGGCGGCGACCGCCGGAAGCAGCCACAGCTTCGACTTGGGGCGAGTCAGCTTGGCGACGCCTGCGAGGCCGAGGAAGACGCCGGCGGCGGCAAGTCCGTTGGAGTCGATGTGCATGCGGGACGTCACGGGAACGCTGGCGGCGCGGTGCGTCGGCGCTATGTCGCGCGCGCGCTCGATCGGGGCGTCCCCGAAAGCCAGTCGGTGAATTCGCAGCGGCGGGCGGTTGCGTAGCACCAAGTCGCTGTCGACGCCGAACTCGTCGACCAGATCGGCGATGTCCTCGGCGGCGGGCGCCGTCAGCGGCGCGCAGATCGTCAGCACGCCGCCCTCGGAGGTCAGCTCGCGCAGCGCGCTGAAGGTCTTGGCGAACTCGCTGCCCTCGGCGGTCACCGGCATCGCGAGCATCACCACGTCGGCGGGCGCGGCGTCCGCCGCGGCGGCGGCGAGCGCGACCCGGTCGTTGACCCAGGCGCCCTGGTCGGCCAGGTACGTCTTCATGGCCGAGAGTTCGTCGGGCTCGACGACGACGGTCAGCCGGTCGTCGGGCAGCAGGGCGTCCACCGCGGCCGCCACGACCGGGTGGTACGGCCGGGCGCCGACGATCAGACCGGTCTTGGGCCCGGAACGGCGAATGAACTCGTCGGCGACAACACGTGCGGCGCGGCGGCCGACGTCGGCGGTGATGGCCATGTGAAAAGGAGTCTCCTGGGAAGGCGGTGTACTCGACCATGATAGGAGCGCGCCGCCCGGAATGCGGCGAGGGACGCCATGTCCGGCGCTGCCCGCCGGGGTTTTTCTGGTCTCGCGAACCGCCGACGACCAGGAGCTTCGGTGTTAGACTCGATGTCGGCGTCATAGACCACAATTCAATAGCCGGTGGGGTGCCGCCGCAGGGCGCATCCCCTCGCGGGTCAGAGAAGGCCCGGCATGAGTACGACGGTGAGGCGGCGCGCCGCAGACGTCGCACCGACCGCAAGCCGATCTCCCGATCCACCGCGAGCGCGACGGTTGGCGAAGCCACGTCCTTTACGAGCTTCACTTCCCGTGCGCGGCCGACCAGTACGACGGACCGGGGACCCGCGCGCTCAGCCCCCGGCCCGTCGTCGTAATTCAGGGCTTTTCTACCCAGACCCCGTCGACCCGCACCCCCTCGACGATCCACGCCGTTCGTCCCGCACGCGATTTCGGCCCCGACGCGAATCCGCGCCGGGGCCGAGAACCGTCGTGTCGTCGTTAAGAAGCGGCGGATTCCTCGCTGCTTCCGTTCTCCTCCGCGCCCTCCGCGGTCAACTCCACCGGCGGAGTGTCCGGCACGGTCACCGGAACCGGCTTGTCGGCGCCTCGGAAGGTCAGGTGGGCGTTTTCGAAGTCGACCGGGTCGCCTTCGCAGTCGACCAGGACGATCTGGCCCGGAATCAGCTCGTCGAACAGGATCCGCTCCGAAAGCGTGTCCTCGATCTCGCGCTGGATCGTGCGCCGCAGCGGGCGGGCGCCAAGCACCGGGTCGTAGCCCTTGTGGCCCAGGAACTCTTTGGCCGCCTGCGTGATCTCCAGGCCCATGTCGCGGTTGCGCAGCTGCTCTTCGATCCGGGCGATCATCAGGTCGACGATCTTGATGATCTCGTTCTCCGAAAGCTTCGGGAACACGATCGTGTCGTCGATCCGGTTGAGGAACTCCGGACGGAAGTGCTGCTTGAGCTCGTCGTTGACCTTGAGCTTCATCCGCTCGTAGCCGTCGGCGCCGCTGTCGTCGGACTGGAAGCCAAGCGACACCGCCTTGGCGACGTCCTTGGTGCCCAGGTTCGTCGTCAAGATCAGCACCGTGTTCTTGAAGTCGACGATGCGGCCCTGGCCGTCGGTGAGGCGGCCGTCTTCGAGGATCTGCAACAGCGTGTTGAAGACCTCCGTGTGCGCCTTTTCGATCTCGTCGAACAGCACCACCGAGAACGGCTTGCGGCGCACCTTCTCGGTGAGCTGCCCGCCCTCGTCGTAGCCGACGTAGCCGGGGGGCGCGCCCACCAGCCGCGAGACGGTGTAGCGGTCGTGGAATTCGCTCATGTCCAGCTGGATCAGCGCGTCCTCGGAGCCGAACAGGAATTCCGCGAGCGCCTTGGACAGCTCGCTCTTTCCGACGCCGGACGGGCCGGCGAAGATGAACGAGCCGGACGGACGCTTCGGGTCCTTCAGACCCGCGCGGGTGCGGCGGATCGCCTGCGACACGGCCTTGACCGCGTCCTCCTGGCCGATGATGCGCTTGTGGAGCTCCTCCTCCATCTTCAGCAGACGGGTGGTCTCCTCCTCGGTGAGCTTGTACACCGGGATGCCGGTCCAGTTGGCCAGCACTTCGGCGATCATCTCGTCGTCGACCTCGGTGACGGTGTCGAGGTCGCCGGCCTTCCATTCGCGCTCGCGAACGTCGCGCTGGTCCTGCAGCTGCTTTTCGTTGTCCCGCAGCTGCGCGGCTCGCTCGAAGTCCTGAGCGTCGATGGCCGACTCCTTGTCCTTGCGAGCCTGCGCGATGCGCTCGTCGAAGTCGCGCAGGTCCGGCGGCGCGGTCATGCGACGGATCCGCATCCGGGCGCCGGCCTCGTCGATGAGGTCGATGGCCTTGTCGGGCAGGAACCGGTCGGAGATGTAGCGGTCGGCGAGAGTCGCCGCCGCCACCAGCGCGCCGTCGGTGATTGAGACGCGGTGGTGCGCCTCGTAGCGGTCGCGCAGCCCCTTGAGAATCTCGATCGTGTGCGCCTGCGTCGGCTCGGCCACCTGGATCGGCTGGAAACGGCGCTCCAGCGCCGCGTCCTTCTCCAGATTCTTGCGGTACTCGTCGAGCGTGGTGGCCCCGATGGTCTGCAGCTCGCCGCGGGCGAGCATCGGCTTGAGGATGCTCGCGGCGTCGATGGCGCCTTCGGCGGCGCCCGCGCCGACCAGGGTGTGGATCTCGTCGATGAACAGGATGATGTCGCCGCGGGTCTTGATCTCCTTGAGCACCTTCTTGAGGCGCTCTTCGAAGTCGCCGCGGTACCGGGAACCGGCGACCAGGGCGCCAAGGTCAAGCGTGTACAGGTGCTTGTCCTTGAGCGTCTCGGGCACCGCGCCCTTGACGATGGCCTGCGCCAAGCCCTCGACGGCGGCGGTCTTGCCGACGCCGGGTTCGCCGATGAGCACCGGGTTGTTCTTGGTGCGCCGCGACAGCACCTGCATGACCCGCTCGATTTCCTTCTCGCGGCCGATGACCGGGTCGAGCTTGCCGTCGCGAGCGGCCTGAGTCAGGTTGCGTCCAAACTGGTCGAGCACGGGAGACGTCGACTGCGCCTGCTCGCCGCTTCCGCTGCCGGCGGTCGCGCCGGCCGGCTCCTTGCCCTGGTAGCCGGAGAGCAGCTGCAGCACCTGCTGCCGCACCCGGTTCAGGTCGGCGCCCAGCTTGATGAGCACCTGCGCGGCCACGCCTTCGCCTTCGCGGATCAGCCCGAGCAGGATGTGCTCGGTGCCGATGTAGTTGTGGCCCAGCTGCAGCGCCTCACGCAGGCTCAGTTCCAACACTTTCTTGGCACGCGGCGTGAAGGGGATGTGCCCGCTCGGCGCCTGCTGGCCCTGGCCGATGATCTCCTCGACCTGCTGACGCACTCCTTCAAGCGAAATGCCCAGGCTCTCGAGGGCCTTGGCGGCGACGCCTTCTCCCTCGTGGATCAGCCCGAGCAGGATGTGCTCGGTGCCGATGTAGTTGTGGTTGAGCATCCTGGCTTCTTCTTGGGCCAGGACGACCACGCGCCTCGCACGGTCGGTAAACCGTTCAAACATAAGCTTGTGCTCCTTGCGTCCGCCCCGTTCGTACGGGCCTGCGCCGACAGGTCTGACTCCTCGATATTTGGCTCCACCCTATCGCTGTCATGGGACCACAACCGCGAGGCGGCCAGACGCATTCCACGAGAGCCCGGATGTACGCCGTGGGCGAACAAAGCCGTCGACGCGAAGCCGTCATTTCACGTAAGAGAGGGCATAGACGGACGCGGCGACGGGCAACGCCGAAATGTCAGATAGACGACACTGGGACGGGATGGAACACGCCGCGCGGACACGGCGTGTCGTGCGGGGAGGGGCACGCCGCGACCGCGCCCGCCGGCGCGGGTCAGGCTCCAGCTTTGGCGTGGTATTCGTCGATGATGTGCTGGGGGATCCGGCCTCGGTCGGAGACCTTCTTTCCCTCACGGGCAGCCCATTCACGTATCGCCTTGTTCTGTTCCCGGTCGATTGGCGTCCGTGCTTTCGGCGCCGCGGTCGCAGCCGCCTTTCCGCTTGTCGAATAGCGTCCCATTCGCCGCGCCACGTTGACGTAATCAGCCAGCGCCTCACGCAGAGTTCCCGCGTGTTCATGGGACAAGTCGATCTCGTAGGCGATTCCGTCCATGCCGAACTTGACAGTCTCTTCAGCCGTCCCGCCGTCAAGATCGTCGACCAGGATGACCTGAACTTTTTGCGCCACGGTGTTACCTCCAGCAGAGTTAATTATGCGTCATTCGCTTGGACACTTTAACCTAAGCCGTAGGCAATTTGAAAGTCGGCCTGCGGACGCAAACCCGCACTTACTCCGGCTTCACGAACGGAAAGATGATCGTTTCGCGGATTCCCTGTCCTGTCAAAGCCATCAGCATGCGGTCGATCCCCATACCCATTCCGCCCATGGGCGGCAGGCCGTATTCCATGGCGCGCAAGAAGTCTTCGTCCATCCGCATCGCCTCCTCGTCGCCCTTGGCGGCCTGGCGAACCTGTTGTTCAAAGCGTTCCCGCTGGACAATCGGGTCGACTAGCTCGGAATAACCGGTGCCCAACTCCACGCCGCGCACATAGAGGTCCCATTTCTCGGCCAGTCCCGGCGTGTCGCGGTGCGCGGCCGTCAACGGGGAAGTTTCCTCCGGATAGTCGAAGACAAATGTCGGTTCGACCAGAGAGTCGACCACCAAATGTTCGAACAGTTCCTCTGCGAGTTGGCCCGCGTTCCACACCGGGTCGACGCTCAAATCGACTTTGTCAGCGAATGAGACGAGCGTCTCATACGGCGTCGTGACAGCGACTTCCTCGCCGAGCGCCTCCGACAGCGAGCCGAACATCGTGATCTCGCGCCATTGACCGCCCAGTTCCATCTCCAGGCCGTCGACGTGCGTCACGTGCGTCGATCCGAATACGCGCTGTGCGGCTCCGCGTACCAGGTCGGACGTCAACCGCGCTATAGAGCGGTAATCGCCGTAGGCCGCGTATGCCTCCAGCATCGTGAATTCCGGGGAATGTGAAGAGTCAATGCCTTCGTTTCGGAAATTCCTCCCGATTTCGAAGACTTTTTCGACGCCCCCGACCACGCAGCGCTTGAGGTACAGCTCAAGGGCTATCCGCAAATACAGATCGATGTCGAGCGCATTGGAACGGGTGAGGAAAGGCCTGGCCGCGCCGCCTCCGGGCATCACCTGCAGCATCGGCGTCTCGACCTCGACGAAGCCGTCGTCGTGCAGCATGTCGCGCACCGCCCGCACGGCCGCGGCGCGGTCGCGGACGTTGTCGCGGGCCCGCGGGCGCATGATCATGTCGACGTAGCGCTGCCGCACCCGGGTCTCTTCGCCGAGCGGCTTGTGCGCCACCGGCAGCGGGCGCAGCGCCTTGGCGGCCATGGCCCATTCGTCGACCATGACCGACAGCTCGCCCCGCTTGGACGCCACGACCTCGCCGGTGACGCCGACGTGGTCGCCGATGTCGGCGAGCCGCTTCCAGTCGGCGAGCGCCTCCTCTCCGACCTTGGCCAGCGAAAGCATCACCTGCAGTTCGACGCCGTCGCCCTCGCGCAGCGTCGCGAAGCACAACTTGCCGGTGTTGCGCATGAACATGACGCGTCCGGCGACCGAGACGACCTCGCCGGTCGACTCGCCCGCGGCAAGGCCGTCGTGCTTGTCGCGCACGTCCTTCAAAGAGGCGGTGCGCTTGAGGCCCAGCGGATACGGCTGCTTGCCTTCGGCGAGCATGCCGGCGCGCTTGTCGCGACGCACGCGCATCTGCTCGGGAAGGTCGTCTTCGAGCGGCTGCTGGCTGGGATCTTCTGGCACGGCGGTCTGCTTCTCCGTAATCTGGCTTGTCAAACGAACTGTCGGCGACGGCTGTACATCCGGCAAAGTCTGATGTACAGCGTCGCTGGACAAGCCTAGACGTCCCCGATCCCGTCCGCTAACCGGTTTGGGCGGGTGTCGCGCGGTACACGTACACCTTGTAGGGCATGGCGAAGACGTCTCGCCCCTTCAGCGCGGGGTGCGTCGCCGCCAGTTCGCGCACGCCGTCCAACAATCGGCGCTTGCGGGTTTCGTCGGCGGTGATGTAGTAGGAGCGCGACTTCACCAGCCGCAGCAGGTCGTCGACGATCATGGGCTTTTCGTGGCGGAAGATGCGCAGCCTCGGGTCGGCGAAGCGCGGTGCGAAGGAACCGGGGCGGGTCGCCATGGTGGCGGTGATCTCGGCGTCGGAGGCGCCGATGATCCGGGTCAGCTGCCTGACCCAGTCGACCCCTTCGTCCCGGATGTTCCAGATGGGGATTAAAGCTCCGCCGGGGCGCAGCACCCGGGCGATCTCCGGCAGCGCGCGCCGCGGGTCGAACCAGTGGTAGGCCTGCCCGACGGCGACGGCGTCAAAGGAGCCGTCGGGAAGCGGGAGGTTCTCGGCGGGACCCTGGCGGCAGTCGAGCACGCCGGACGTGGACGCGGCGAGGGTGTCGAGCATCTGCCGGTCGGGCTCGACGGCGACCACCCGGTGGCCGGCGGCGATGAGGGCTCGAGTCAGCAGGCCGGTGCCGGCCCCGACGTCGGCGACGTCGAGCGGGCTTTCTCCCAGTGCCCAGCTCACCGCTTCGGCAGGGTAGCTGGGGCGAGCGGCGTTGTACACTTCGGCCGCTTGTCCAAAAGAGAGCGCCTGAGATTGGTCTGGCGTAGGGGATCCCGGATGCGAGTACGCTCGTGAATGAGTCATCTTGTAACGATATCGTCACAAGAGGCGCCGCGCCAGCAAACGTGACAAATGTCCTGTTATTCCACTATGGAACTCAGGACGTCCGCGGAACGCAGCCCCAGCTGAAAGCGGGTGTCCGCGTCGAAGAGATCCATCAGCGACCTCACTCTGCGCTGTACCGTCCGCCGAGACAGCCCGAGCCGGCGTCCGATCGACTGGTCGGACAGCCCGAAGGCCAGCATCCGCAGTAGCTCGCGCTGCTCTTCGAGCAGAGTCGGCTCGCCGGCGGTCGGGCGAAATTGAACGGATGAATCCAGCGTCGCTGGAGTCGCAGGCATATGCGCCTCGCCTTCGTCGTGTCGGTCTACTGGTAATTCACGCGACAGGACGGACAGATGTTGCGGCCGCGGTGCGCCGAGGAGACGCGGCGTCGCGGATCAGCTGAAAGAGAACGCCGGATACCCCACGACCCGCTCGGGACCGCCCACGGTGTCCGCCGAGGTCCGCAGGTCCAACTCGACCGGGCGCAGACCGTGCCGCGACGCCCAGGCCACCGTGCCGCGCAGCGCGAAAATCCCGCAGGCGTCGCCGGGCGCGATCTTGTCGTGGCGTCGATGAAGGATCGCGTCGGCCGTGGCGCGGTCGCGCAGCTTCGCGGCGGCGTCGTCGAGGTAGTGGGACAGGTCCGTGCTGCACAGCAGCACCGTGTCGGAGTCGACGAGCCGGTCGAGGGCGTCGGCGACGTCGTCGGGTCGGGTCTTGCCCACCGCCACGGGCACGGCCGTCAACCCGTCGCCGGCGCACACCTGCAAGAACGGCAGCTGCACTTCGAGCGAGTGCTCGCGCGCGTGCGGCTCGGGGTCGGCCGCGGCGACGTCGCCGGCGTCTGCGACCCGGACCGTTCCCAGCGGAGTCTCCCAGCCGGAGGCCGGCGAGGCTGCCATGCCGATCAGGGGCGAGAAGTGCGACGGACCGACCAGCACGACCCGGCCGATCTTGTCGGCGTGGCGACGCAGCCGCGCGTACACGTGCGCGGCCACCGGCCCGGAGAAGACGTACCCGGCGTGCGGTACGACGTAGGCGCGCGCCAGAGCGTCGTCGCCGGGCACGTCGACGGAGTCGACCAGCTCGGAGACCTTTTTGCGCAGCGCGGAGGCGTTTCCGGAATAGAAGCGTCCGGCGACCGCCGCGGGACGAACCTGACTCATGCGTCGCCTTTCTCGCCGTCGGGACCCGACGGCGCCGCGACCGGTCTGCGACGGTCGTGCGCTCCGGGCCGCAGGGTCGGTTCCCGCAGGCGCACCGGCTGGCGTTTGCGTCCCCAGTCGCCGGCCGGCCCCTCGTAAACGCCCGGCAGCCGCGCGCCGCAGCCCAGGCACGAGCCGTCGTCGGAGAGCCGATATTCGTTCAAGTCGTACC
>JBOGDN010000036.1:0-3858 GCA_050742995.1 Stackebrandtia sp.
GACATGCACCGTCCGCGTTTGGCCGCGGCCTTCTCGCGCACGGTCTCGGCCGAGTCCGACTCCCGAAACGGCGCCTCCGGCACCGTCACCGTGCACATCGGCGCGGCCCAGCAGGTCTGGCAGGAGCTGGCCTGGACCGCGTCGCGGAACATGGCCAGCTGCTCGACGCCGGAGCCGGGATCGACGCCCCGATCGGTGTGCCCGACGGCGAACTCGGGCGACTGGTACTCGTAGGAGGAGTAGAGGGTGCCGTCCGAACCCAGCACCAGGTACTCGCATCCGGGGACGAGCTGCACGCCGAGCAGGTGCTGCAGCCGGGCGTCGCCGTCGCGTTCGGACTGGTTCAGCGCCCGGTGGAAGGAGCGGTGCAAGAAGCCGTGCCTGAAGGCGAAGTGGTACCGGCCGGAGCTCTCGCGTTCTTCATAGGACTGACGGTGGGAGTCCACGAAGAGGTCCCAGACCTTGCGCTGCTCGGCGAACATCTTCTCGAAGTCGGAGTACGACTCCTCGCCGCCGGGCAGGATCAGGTCGAAGTCCCAGGCCAGGGCCTGTCGCGCCGCCGGCCACTCGGAGAAGTAGCGGTAAAGCCCGGCCTCGTCGAGGGGCGACGACAGCACGCAGATCAGCGCGACCCGCGTGGAGAAGTATTCCGGCCAGTTCTCCGCAAGCCAGTCGGTGCGCTCCCGCACCTTGTCGTGAGTGCCCTTGCCGCGGCGGTCGATCCGGTAGCGGTCGTGGTTGGGGCCGTCGATCGAGATGTTGAGGTAGATGTCGTGTTCGACCATGAACTCGACGATCTTCTCGTTGAGGAGCATCCCGTTGGAGTTGATCTGGACGACGAGATTCTCCAGCCGCGAACCGGCCGCGGCCTTTTTCGCCTCCAGGGCGAACACGGCCTCCTTCAGCTGGTCGAAGGCCATCAGCGGCTCGCCGCCGAAGAAGTAGACGGCCCGGTGGGCCGACTCCAGCTTCTCCTCGCCGGTGACGAACAGGTCGAGGGCCGCGTCCACCATGTCCGCCTGCGGCGAGGCGGTCTGGTGTGGACGGGTACCGGGGTAGGCGCCGCCGTAGTAGCAGTAGGTGCAGCGGATGTTGCACTGCTCGGTGGGGTTGAGCATCAGCACCCGCACGCGGGGCTTGTCGAGCCGCGCCCCGGCCGGCAGGTCCGGGAACTGCCAGCCCGGCTCGTCGAGCGGCGAGACCAGCGAGGCGAGCTCGGCGATCTCGGCCCGCGTCGGGGCGGCGTCGCCGTCGGCCGTCAGCGCCTCCCACGAGTCGGCCCGCAGCAGCCGCGCCTGCCGATCGGTGATGTCGTGGACCTTGCCGGTGGCCGGGGCGTACAAGTTGAAGCGGCTCTGCCCGCGGTCGGAGCTCCACACTTTGTAGATCCAGGTCTTGCCGTCGCGGCGGCGGACGGTGACGTCTTGTTCGCCGACGTTGACGCCGACGGCGGCGGCCGCCTCGCCTCGCATCTCGACCTGGTCGCATTTGGCGATCAGGTCCGTTTGCCAGTCGTGAAGGGATCGGACTCGCGGCAGTGCGGTCGTTTGGTCGCTCATGTCGTCACCGTTTCCTGATCGTTTTCCAGCAGCGCCCGAAGGCAGGTCATGACAAGGGCCGAGATCGTCGCGGCGGTGGCCCGGTTCTCGCGGTCGTCCTGCAGCGCCTCCACAATGTCCACCGCGACGACCCTGCGGGTGCGGCAGACGTGCTCCACGGCCGACAGCAGTTCTCGCAGCCGGTAGCCGCCGGCCTCGGGGTGACCGGTCGCCGGGAAGTCGGCCGGATCTATGACGTCGAGGTCGACGGACAGGTACGTCGGCGCGTCGTGCTCGCCGAACGCGGGGGCGTCGAAGTCGTAGGCGCAGCGCAGGGCGCCGGGAAGCGGGCCGCACGCTGCGGGCAGGTACGTGCGCACGCCGTAGATCTCGGCGTCGCGGATCGCCCCCGTCTGCAGCAGGTGGCCGACGAAGTCGGCGTGGGTGATGTCGCCGACCTCGGGCATCGGCCGGGCGTTGAAGTCGCAGTGGGCGTCGAAGCACACGAAGTTCAGCGGCCCGTGCCGCTCGGAAACGCCCGCGGCGATCGGCGCCGACAGGCTGTGGTCGCCGCCGACGAACAGCGGGATCGTCGCGGCGCCGGCCAGTTTGCGCGCCAGGGCGGTCAGCGTGCGGTAGTAGGCGACCCGGTCCATCCGGGGGTCGATCGGGACGGTCCCCAGGTCGCCGAGGTCGAACACCCGGCTGCCCTCGAGCACCGAGCGCCGCGTCGCGGGATCGATCATTCCGCCGAGCCCGCCGCGCTCGTCGAGGATCCAGTCGTGGACGGGGGCGAGGTTGCGGAAGATCTCGGGCCCGTGTCGCTGGCCCGGGACGCCCGCCACCCCGGCGTCGAACGGCAGCCCCATGACGACCGCGTCGGCGTCCAGCAGCCCCGACAGGACGTTGTCCAGGTCCGCGGCGGGAAGGCCGAGCGCGCCCGCGCCGGGGCGCACGGCGGCGGTCACCGCCTCGGATTCGTTCGAGATCGCGTGCGTCATGCGTTCACACCCCCGAAGACGTCGGCGTATCGCCGGCCGCCCGCCGCCCCACGTACAACACGGCGCATCAATACATTCCCATTCTTTATGGATGGTCGCTTCGCGAAGCTACAATGGCGCTCCGAGTCAAAGCGGACACCCCACGCGAAGGAAGGCAACCGGTGGCACACGCCGAGCTTGAGATCCTCCCCCGCCAGCTGCCGATCGAGGAGTACCGCGCGGCGTTCGACCGGGACGGCTTCGTGGCGGTCGACCTGTTCTCCGCCGACGAGGTGAAGCGGATGCGGCAGATGGTGCACGACCTCGTCGCCAGCCCCAGCTCGGACCACCCGCGGCTGCGAGTCTTCGCCGCGTCGCAGGAGCCGGTCCCCGGCCTCGACCCGGACAACCCCTACGCCGTCTACAAGGTGGTCAACACCCCGCTGGCCGGCGACGACTGGTTCGGACTGATCATGGACCCGCAGGTGCTGGGGATCGTCGCCGGTCTCATCGGACCCGACGTCAACTTCCACATGGGCTTCCTGCGGCTGCGGCCGCCCGGCCTCCACGTCCAGGAGGGATGGCACCGCGACTTTGACTCCGAGCGACACACCTCCCCCGGCCTTATCACCGCGCTGACTTATCTGGACGAAATGCCGATCGAGTCCGGGCCGACCCAGGTCGTCCCCGGCAGCCACCGGGACGCGATCGACCTCGCCGCGCTCGAGACCGCGCCCATTCAAGTGCCCGAACCGGACCAGATCGTTCACGCGACGGCCCGGCCGGGGACCGTGCTCTTCCTGGACTGTCTGACAGTCCACAGCGTCGCCGACAATCGCACGTCCAAAAATCGCTCTATCCTCCTGCATGAGTACAAGGCGGCCGACGCGGTGGAGATCGACGAGAACGACGCCGCCTTCGGCGACCTTCCGCTCGCCCGCGCCGGCTGGACCGCTCAGGCGCCGGCCTGACGTCCGGACGGTTCGCGCCGTCGGCCGCTCGCGGCTGTCTGACCGCCGGCTCAACTGGGATCGGAGACGGTCACCAGGCGCGCGCGCAGCAGCGCCGAAACCAGGGCCGACGTCGCCGCGATCGGCGTGTCGGCGCGCTCGGCCAGGTCGCCGACGCTGATCCGGCGTTCCCGCACGAGCGTCTCGCAGGCGGCGCGATGCGCTTCGGGCAGCGAGAACTTCTGGTCGGCGGCGGTGAACACGACCTGGCCGTCCTGCGCCGAAAGCAGCGGCGGCTGGACCGTGGCCAGCTCGACGACGGACTCCGGCGTCGGGCGGGCCTTCATCACGTCCCACGGCAGGCTCGCGAGGTCCCGGCCGCCGGCTTGA
>JBOGDN010000037.1:0-4188 GCA_050742995.1 Stackebrandtia sp.
GCGCTGAGCATGGCCGACCAGGTGATGGTCATGCGCGACGGCAGGCTGCGTCAGGTCGGCACGCCGCAGGAGGTCTACGACTCCCCCGCCGACCCGTGGGTGGCCGACTTCGTCGGCGAGGCGATGCTCCTCGACGGCGTGGTCGACGACGGCACGGCGTCAACGGCGGTGGGCGCGGCGCCGCTGTGCGAGCCGGTCGCGGACGGGCGCGCGACCGTCCTGATTCGACCCGAACAGATCGAGTTGACGTCCGAGACCGACGGCGAGATCCGCGCTCGCGTCGTCGACGTCAGCTTCTTCGGACACGACGCGCTGGTGCGGCTCCGCCTGAACGACGGGGCGCCGGCGACCGCCCGCACGCTCGGCGCCCGCCCGGCGCCAGGCGCCGAGGTGGGACTGCGAGTGAAAGGCGCCGTGCGGGCCTATCCCCTCGACGCCTGAAACACCTCCGTGGAATCGCTTCCATCTATGTGTCAACCAATCGCGCCTTCAGCCACGTCTCTTAAGTTGTGTCATCCACACCACTTTCGGCGGACGAGCCGGCTCCCTGCGCAAAATCGGCGAACTCCCCAAGCGACGACTCGAACGACGAAGATCACCGGCCGTCCGACGACGCGGACGGCGACGGCGAGGAGGAAAAGCCGCGACGCCGCGGCACGCGAATCCAAAGGCTCGTCAAACGCAGACGGCGGCTGCGACGCATGCGTCGACGCCGGGTCGTGGCCTTGGGCGTCACCGTCGCGCTGCTGTTGGGCATAGCCGGCACGGCGGCGTCGATCTTCTTCGCCGGCGTCGAACTTCCCGAGGGCCTCGACGATCACCTCAGCCAGCGCTCCACGGTCTACTACTCCGACGGCGAGACCGAGATGGGGACGCTTGGCACGCACAACCGCACGTCGGTGTCCCTCGACGAGATCCCGGACCATCTGGAATGGGCGCTGCTGGCCGCCGAGGACGCGAAGTTCTACGACCACGCCGGGGTGGACTTCCGCGGCGTGATGCGCGCGCTGTGGAACAACGTCTCCGGCGGCGACCAGCAGGGCGCGTCGACCCTGACGCAGCAGTACGTGGGGCAGGTCGCCGACATCCGCGACGACGGCAGCTACCTGCGCAAGGCGCGGGAGGCGGTCATGGCGTGGAAAATGGACAACAACTACAGCAAGGACCAGATCCTCAACCATTACCTAAACCTGGTCTATCTGGGACGCGGGGCATACGGGGTCGCCGCCGGCGCCGAGGCGTTCTTCGGCAAGCCCGTCGCCGAGCTCGACGTCGCCGAGTCCGCGCTGCTTGTGGCGCAGATCAAGTCCCCCAACGGCGACTACGACCCCGAGGACCCGCTGGACCTCGGCTCCAAGGCGCGGGAAAACGCCGAGGGGCGGTGGGGCTACGTGTTGGATCGGATGGTCGCCGTCGGCCGGCTCTCCGAAAGCAAGCGCGCCGAACTGAAGTCCCTGCCCCAGACGATCTCGTCCTCCGAACTCGACAACGGCGCCGACTCTCCGCTTGGCTTCATCTCGCACCGATACGTGCTGCAAGAACTCAACGACGCCGGCATCGAGCCCGAAGAGGTGATGCGCGGCGGCTTCGACATCGTCACCACGATCGACCCGCAGCTGCAGACGGCCGCATACGGCGAGGTCTCTGAGGAGGCGGTCGAGAAGCTCGGGGAAAACAGCGACGACGTCGGCGTCGGGTTCGTGGCCGTGGAGCCGCACAGCGGCCGCGTGCTTGCCTACTACGGCGGCGAGGACGGCGTGGGCCTCGACGCGGCGGGCCCCGACAGCATGCACCCGCCGGAGACGCTTTTCGGCGTGGTTCCGGCCGCCGCTTCGCTGGAGCAGGGCGCCACGCCCGACGACGCGTGGGACGGTGGCTCTCCGATGGAGACGTACGCGGCGCAGGGGTGGGGAGACGAGAGCGACGAGGTGGGGACGCTTGTCAATTTCGACGCCGTCGACGAGGAGTCCGTCACCATGACCGAGGCCTTGCAGCGCAAGCTGACGACCCCGATATACGGCATGGGCTACGCCGCGGGGCCCGAAGCCGTCGCCGAGACCGCGGAGGGGCTCGGCTTCGAGCGGTTCGGGGATCCGCGTCGCGTCGACGACGAGGGCGTCGTCCCCGTCGTCGAGATGCCGACGCGACCGTCCATGTTCGACGAAATGCTGGCCGTGGGCAAGTACCCGGTCTCCGTGCAGGACGCGGCCGAGGCGTACGGCGCCCTGGCCAACCGGGGCGAGCGCGTGCCGACGCGCTTCGTGGACTCGGTGCTTGAGTCCGACGGGGACGTGCGGCACGGCGCCGACCCCGAATCCGTGCGGGCGATCGAGCCGTACGTCGCCGACGAGATCACCTCCATGCTGTACGGCGCCAAGACCCCGACCGGAGATCCGGCGGCGGCCGCAACGCTTGGCTGGCCGTTCGCAAGCAACGCGTCGGCCACGTGGCACGCGGCCTACACCAGCCAGATCGCGGTGACGGTGTGGGCCGGAGACGACACCTCCGACGGCGACGGCAGCCCGCCCTACGGCACCCTGGCGGAGTCGATGTCGACGTCGTTTCTGAGTTACGTCGTCGACAAGCATCCCGACCTGCTCGGCGACGGCGGCCGCGCGTCTGTCGACGGCGAGGAGCCCGCGTCGGAAGCGACCGACTGAGGACGCCCGAAAGCGGGACGTCGCGCCACGGCGCGGACGGACCGTTCGCGATCTTGATAGCATGCCCGCCGTTAGACGACTCGTCACGTGGGGCACCTATACATGCGCAAGTACGGATTTCTCGTCCTGCCTTCGCACAATCGCGTCTACTCCCGGACCGCCGCCAAGATGGTCCGGGGTGAGCTGGAGGTGTTCAACGAAGCCGTCATGGGCGGACGCGTCCGCGACGTCGCCGAGGAGAGTCTTGGCGGGATCGCCTACGTCACCTTCGCCGTCGACGAGCTGCGCGGCGACGACCTGCGGTTCCTGTCGAACCTGTCGTCGCTGTACGCCCTGTTCGAGATCGACGGCGACGTGCTGCGGCCGGTCCCGCTTTCGCGGCTCGACCTCTTCGGCGACGACCTGCTGACGATCCTGAAGTACGCGGGCAAGACCAACGAGGACTTCACCAAGCTGCTGCTCAACGTCACGGCCATGGCGACAACCCCGCCGGGCGACCTGATCACGCGCCGGATGCGGGTATTCGACCCGCTGTGCGGGCGCGGCACCACCCTCAACCAGGCGCTGATGTACGGCTTCGACGCCGCGGGCGTCGACGTCGACCGCAAGGACTTCGAGTCCTACTCCGCGTTCATCAAGACCTGGCTGAAAAGCCACCGGCTCAAGCACCGCGCCGAGGTCTCGCGGATCAGGCGCGAGCGGAAGATTCTGGGCAGCAGGCTGCACGTGTCGGTCGGGGCGTCCAAGGATCGCTACCGCGACGGCGACGTCATCGAGCTGGACGTCGTCAACGCCGACACCCTGCTCAGCGACACGTTCTTCAAGCCCGCGTCCTTCGACATGCTCGTCACCGACACGCCATACGGAGTCCAGCACGCCAGTCGCGCCAACGGGCGGCGCGGCGGGACGTCCCGGCACCCCGTGGAGCTGCTGCGCGGCGCCGTGCCCGTGTGGGAGCGGCTGGTGCGGCCCGGCGGGGCCGTCGGCATCTCGTGGAACACCCACGTCGCCGACCGGCACGATTTGGCGTCCATTCTGACCGGAAGCGGGTTCGCCGTCCTCGACACCGATCCGCACCTCAGTCTCAAACACCGGGTGGATCAGGCGATCGTGCGCGACGTGATCGTGGCGCGCAAACCGGGACACCTGCGCTGAGGCGCCCGTCCCGAAAGACCGCCGGACTCAGCCGAGGTCGCGGACCAGCCGCTCAAGAGCCGCCGCCGACTCGGGGTCGGAAAGTGCGGCGCCCATCGCCGCGACTTTGGCGCCGGCGTCGAGGAAGTCTCGCGCCGTTCCGGCGTCGACGCCCCCGGTGGCCACGAACTTCACGTGCGGGAACGGGCCGCGCATGGCGCGAAACCACGCCGTGCCAAGGGCCGTGGCCGGGAACGCCTTCAGCCACACGCATCCGGCGGCCGCGGCGCGCTGCACCTCGGTGGCCGTGGCCACGCCGGGCAGGTGGGGCATTCCGGCTGCCAGGCTCGCCGACAGCACCTCCGCGTCGAAGCCGGGCGCCACGGTGTAGGCC
>JBOGDN010000038.1:0-19390 GCA_050742995.1 Stackebrandtia sp.
AACAGGAACAATACAGTCTCAAGGGCGCTAACGAACCCACGACAAACCCAATAACGAACACGGTCACCGCGTCGCCCCACCGGGTGCGAGAGTACGGGGTCGGCGCTTCCACGTAGCGGCTCATCGGTCGCCAGCCTAACGGCCGCAGCCTGGGCAACAACGATCCGCCGCTGCGCCGCGCGCAGGCGGCGAGCATCGTCTCTGCCGACAGACGGCACACGGCACGTTCCGCCTCACAACAGTCTGGGGTTCATATCGTCCTCGAGGCGGACCGCGCCGGCTTTGCCCGATCGTCGGCACGGTCCGCCGTTATACCCCTGTGAGAAAAGATCGTGGGTGTCAGGCAGAGTGGAGTTCGAGGGGTTTGAGGTCGGGGGTGTGCTTCTGGTCCCATGTGGTCACGATCGCCAGGGCGGCGGCTGAGCCGTCGGGCAGCTTCTGCACCCACTGGGTGGCGAAGTCCGGGATTTCTAGCTCGGTCGCGGCGCGCCGGATGGCGGAGTGGACATCGAGCCTCGTGTCCGGCCAGCCGTCGGCAACGTGGCGGGCGTACGGCAGCATCTTGTCCCGCAGCCACTTCAATGCCTGACTGGATTCGGCGAAGCGGTCTTGACAGTGCGCGCGTTTGCGGGTCCACTCGCGCGCCGTCAGCGGCGGGACGAGTCGGGTGGGGTCGCGGCGAGCGTCCTCATCGCTTAGTTCTTCTACGTTGCCGCGCCAGGCGTAGCAGTTGTAGCAGATCCAGCCGCCCATCACTCGGTCTTAGTCTCGGTTTTGTGCGTGGACACGAACATGACCAGCACTTCGTGCTCGCCGCCGCAGTAGACGTCGTCTAGGCGGCGCTGGTCGGCGACGAGAGTCAGCGCCTCGGGACCGTCGGGGTCGGCCTGCCATGCCACGGCCGCCCCGCTTGGCCACGCCAAGCCCTCAGCCAGGACGTCCAGGCGAGATCCCCACTCCTGGTCCAGGGTTTTGCGCACCACCTTGAACGAGTTGGGGACGGTGGCGTCGTCACCATCGCCGCAGACGGCGGCGGCCAGCAGGTCGGCCGCTTCGGCGGCGCGGGCTCGCCATTTCGGCGGCAGCAACCTCGTCGGACCGCCGGTGCCTTGGCTCGGCGGGTCGGGATCGAGCAGGCCGGCGCGGAAACCGAGGCCGACGGCGTGGGCGCGGTCGCGCGCGCCAAGCTTGCGCACCAGGGCACGCACGTGCTTGTTGACCGCGGTCTGCGACACGCGCAACTCGGCGCCGATTTGTACGTCGGCCTTACCGCGGCTCATCGCGTGCAGCACCTCGCGCTCGCGACGCGTCAACCATTGCGATTGGTCGCCCTGCCACTCCGGCGCGTCCTGTTCGGGCACCTCGGCAGTCTCGGCGCTCGGGCGCGAGGACGCCGCCGGACCGGTGCGGTTGTTTGCCGCTGACGTCACGATGTTCCTGCCCCTCTATCCGGTCAACGCTGCCCGTGCAGAACGTCGGTGACGTTGACGCCCAGCATCACCAAGGTCGCCACGCTGATCGCGACACCTACCGCGAGGCTGAACACCCGATCGACCAACAGCGACCGTCGCGCGGCACGACGCTGCCGATATGCGGGGCTCAACGCGGCGCGTATGCCGCCGCCCGCCCAGATCAGCGCCACAACAGCGACAACCAGCGTCAATACGTCTGTCATATCCATGTCCATTTCGTTTCTCCGTTCGGATGTTCGGGGAGGGCCGCCGCGCCCCGCCGACGGCGGGGACCAAACACGCAGGGCGCGGCGGCCGGATGGGAGAGAAAAGCTCACAAGACCGGGCGGGCATAACGCCCGGCGATCGGGCACGGAGCGTCGCGGTCGGTGTTGACGATCACCGTGGCGTAGGCACGGTGCAGGATTTGGCGTTGTTTGCCCGGATCGGTCACGGACCGCAACGCCGGGCTGGCGTCGGTCAGGTGCAGCTGCCAGGCGCAGGCGTCAACCTTGTCCGCGGGGATGGTGTGCGCGCCGCGCCCGTCACGCCCGCACACGTAATGCGCCGAACCGTCGTCGGCGGCCGTGACGCTCATCGCCACCCCGCACCACATGCAGCGCGCCAGCCCGACCAGCAGACACACCACGCCACAAACGTCGTACACCTGTTGGGCGGCGGCGTCCAACTCCGCGCGCACCACGTCATCGCGGTCGTCGGCGCCGTTCACGCGTGAACCCCTGCCAGCTCCAGCACCCTCGGCGTCGTGCGGCGCGGCGGCTCTTGCCGCTGCCTGGGCAGGTCGTCCGTCCATTCGATGTTGAAATCCAGCAGGTTGAACACCACCGTCGGCACCCCCCGGAGCTCGGACGGCGGAATCTGCCACTGGAGTTGTTCGGGGTCGAAGGCTTCGCGCGGTCTCGACATCCACGTCGTGCTCGGCGACTGGCGCAGCACCGCGGCCGCAAACGCCGCACACTCGCCCCGCCACGGACCGGGACACTCAACGCACCGCCCGATCGTCGAATGCTCGGCAATCAGCCTGCGCGCCGCGTCGGTTGACAGTTCTCCCGCGAGCCGGTACGTCTGCGGCGGTGCCTCGCGCCCGGCGACGGGATTTAGACTTGGTTCCATCACAAGACCTCGTTTCTTGTGGATGGCAGCCGCCCGGGAGGTTGCGAGCCGGACCGGGGGCTGCCGCTTTCGTGTTCGGGGGGATGCGGGAGGAGGCGGACATGCGGATGCCCCTGCCATTCGGCTCCCACCGAAGGACGCGTCGGCCTCCTCCCGCCGTCGCCGCGCCTGCCCTGCCAGGCAGCGTCCGACCTCGGGTCGCGGGAGACACCTCGATCGAACGACCGCCGGTCGATACGACCGGCACGGTCACGCGGCGGATTCTCATCGCGGCACAACTCCATGTGCATCGCGACGAATTCCTTGTTTGTCGTTAGGCGTGGTCGAGGTCGTCGACACCGCTTCTTGAATCGCCCGGCACGGCCACGCCGCGCCGCACTCGCGGCACACTCCGCTGCCGTCGCCCTGCATCAGATGGTCGTCACGTATCGCCCACGCCTCTTCGCGCGTCATGATCGCGCTCCCTGATCGGCGCGCAGTCGCTGAGCGATGTCCGACAGCTCTGCGGCGAGTCCCGGCAGCATGGACGCCTTCAGCTTTCCGCTGTCGTCCACGTCGTAGCGAGTGCACACAAACGACAGGTGACTGCGTGTCAGTTCCACGCCGCCGACGGACACCGTCTTGCCCGCATGCAATCGACGCACATCGTCATGTGTGACCCGCAGCTCGTGTCCGTCGAGCGCTGGGGACCCGGTGTTTTTCAGCGGCTTGGTCATGACGTATGTCTCCTGTGGGTGACGAATAAGTCATCAGTCAACTCAAGGAGCGGTCATGTCGGCAACGATGCAACCGGGGTGTTGACAATTCGTTGACATTCCCGGACATTCCGGCCCCGGGCGTCGGCCTGGTCGGCGGGGCGGGGTTAGGCTCGGCGACCGTGGACGTGCAGACACGTGAGATCGAGGTCAAATACCGGGTAGACGACAGCCACGCCGTGGCGGAGGTGCTGGCGCGACGGGGTGCGGTGTGGTCCTTTCCGGTGAGCCAAGACGATCAGGCGTACGCCCCCGCCGACTGGGACTACTCGAAGAGCAAGCTGGGCGTGGCCTTCGCGCGTCTGCGCACCGAAGGCGGCCGGCATGTGTTCACCGTCAAGATTCCGCAGGCCAACGAACAGGCATGTGCCGAGCATGAGACCGAGGTAGCCAACCGGGAGCGCATGCACCTGGCGCTGCTGGCGATGGGGTGGGCACCGACGGTGCGCATCGTCAAGACCCGCCTCACCGCAAGACTGCAGGATGTGTGGTTGTGTGTGGACGACGTCGAGCATGCCGGCGCGTTCCTGGAAGTGGAAGCTATGGCCTCCGGCGGCGAAGGCGACCTCGAAGTGCAGGAGCGGCTTGAGGCGTTCGTCCTCTCGCTTGGTGTGGCGGGCGAGCGGGTAAGCGACACCTACGATTCGCTGGTGCGACAGGCACTGGCCCGCGCCTAGAACAGAGCCGGCACCACGACCGGCAATACATCCAGGCGTTCGGGAACGTCGACGTCGAGTCGCAGCGCGACGGCGGCGTGGTCGGTGAGCCGCTCGTTTCGGGTGTGGTGCAGGTAGCCGCTCTCGGCGATTCGGTCGGCCAGCGTGGCGCCGAGGTGGAAGTAGTCGTAGCGGTAGCCGTCGCCGGTGCGCCCGACCCAGCTGTACTCCTGGACTCCAGGTTTGTGGCGGGTGAAGGCGTCGTCGAGCCCGAGTTCGGCGAGCCGTTGTGTCATGTCGAGTTCGAAGGCGAAGAAGCCGCTATGGAGCGGCTTATGGTTGCGGTCGATGACGTTGTAATCGCCGCCGAGCAGCAGACCGCCGCGTGCCTCGACAGGCAGCTCGGCGACCGCGTCGAGCAGGGAGGCGATGAAGTCGCGCTTTTTGTCGACATTGGTCGTGCTGCGGTCGCGGCTGGGCACATACACCCCAACCACAGCAACCGGAGGCGAGGTGGCCAGGGTGGTCGCCGCGAGTCGGTGCGGCAGGCTCGCCGGCTTCAGGGCAAGTTCGTCGCGGTCCGGGGGGATTCGGGTGGCCAGGGCCGCGCCGCGGTCGCCGTCGACGCTGGGCGTGTGCACGACGTGCCAGCCGGCGTGTCGGTATGCGTCCAGCAGCCAGGCGGTGCCGGTGCCGTTGCTGGTCTCGGTGAATATGACGACGTCGTCGTCACGGGCTTGCAGCCATTCAGCAATGCGCAGGGCGCGGGCGGGCGCGGCCGCGCCGATGTTGACGGTCAATATCGACAGCATGTCGCCCTATCCTTCCAGCTCGCCCAAGAGATCGATGATTTCGTCGACGATCGCCTCGGGAGAACGGCCGCGGCAGTCCACGAGACGTTGACGCCAACCCTCGCGGTCCAAATAGTCGCGTGCGTAGGCGTAAAACGTCAGTTCTTGCTGCGGGGTGCCGGTGGACTCCAGGCGAGACAGCCTGGCGCGCCCGTTCAACCGCTGCGCGATGACCTCGGCGTCGTGGTCGAGGTACACCGTCAAATCCGGGGGCAGACAGTAGGCGTTGTAGCCCATGATCTCGGCCATGTCCAAGCCGTCGACGCGCTGCAGCACCATCGACGAGGGGAGATACCGGTCGCACACGACGTCGACGTCGTCATTCACGTGCGGGATGACCTCGGTGTCGATGTGATGGCAGCGGTCAGCCGCGATCGCCAACGCCAAAGCACGCCCGGTCAACACGGCCTCGGCCGAGCGCAGCAGCCGCCCCAGCGGGGTCTGCGTGGGCTCGGTGGTGGCGTGCACCGGCCGCTCCCCCGCTTCCCGGAGCTTGTCAGCCAAGAGCGTGGCGATCGTGGTTTTTCCCACGGCGTTGGGACCCTCGATCACGATGAACCGGCCAGCGCTCATGACCTGACCGCCAACGGCAACAGCCTCACGCCATCGGACACCATGTGTTGTTCGTCGCCGACCGGGCATTGCTCGGCGTCCACGTCGCCGATGCGGCCCCCGTTGGTGATGACGGCGGCCGGGCAGCCTTTCCCGCACGAGGAGTTCATGGCGCAGGCACCGCACGTGGGATTGTCGCCGACGGCGTAGCGGGAATGGAAGTCGTAGGCGTCCAAGCGCTTGACGACGTCGTCGTCTTCGAGGATGTTGCCGACCAGGAACTCGCTGTCGGAATACTTGGACTGTGGGGTGCGGGCGGCGAACACCAGATACGGGCACGCTGCCACGTGACCGTCGGCGTAGACGTAGATGAGCTTGCCGACGTCGCACCCGCCCAGCGGCAAGTCGTCGTTGGGAAACCGAATCTGCACCACGTCGAGGTCGTCGGAGTCGAACCGCTTCGTGACAGCAGCGATGGCGCGCATCTTCTTTTCGTCGGCGGCCATGCGCCCCTGGGACTTCACGCCCCGCCCGAAGCTCGACAACGGGTTCATCAGTACATACTGTGCGCCGATCTTCGCGGCAAACGCGCACAAGTCGGCGAATTCCTGCGGTTCGGTCAGCATGTTGGGCGTCGACAAAAACCCCTGCAGCAGACCGGCTCCGGCGAACTTGCGCGCGGTTTCGACGGTCACGTCGAAGGAGGCCTTGTCGCCGCGGAACTTGCCGTGCGACTCCCGACGAAACCCGTCCAGGCTGATATTGACGTGCACGTCGGGCAATGTCGCCAGCTCGGCGATCTGGGCGTCGTCCGACTGCGTGCCGTTGGTGCATATCCCCAGCGCACAGCCCGCATCGGACACCGCGCGGCAGATGTCCATGAAACGGGGATGACTGACCGGCTCGCCGCCGGTCAAAGTGATCCTCTCCACCCGCGCGGCTTGCAACTGAGGGATCACTGTCGAGACGATGTCCTCATAGTCCATATCGAGTCCCTCCTTCATAGAGGAGACGAAACAGTGAGCGCAATGGAGGTCGCACCGCTCGGTGACCTGGATCAGCGCTTTCCTCCGGTCGTCGGCCATAGAGGTGCGGAAATAGCACGACGACGCATGGGTGTCGACGATCAACGAGCGCTTCATGGTAAAGACTCCTATGGATGACGCCTGCCGACGAACACGGTCCGACGCGGTACCGTTGCAGCCATCACACCGTCGGGACGTTCGTGTCGGCAATAAAGCGCGGTAGGCGTTGACATTTCATTGACACGTGCGAGCGCACCGGCGCCGAAAGGGGAAACGGCCGTGCCCGATCCGCAGAAGATCGCCGAAATGCGCCAGGACCTCGGCAAGATGCTGGCCAAATACCGCAAGGCCGCTGGGTACCGCCAAGAAGATGTGACCGATCCTTTGAACTACGGGCGCAGCACTATCGCCAACGTCGAAACTGGCCGTCAGAACGTCCCACGCAAATTTTGGGAACAAGCCGACCAACTGCTCGACGCCGACGGCGCGCTGCTGGGCGCATACGAACACCTCCAGACCAGCGTGAAGGCGCTTCAGAGTCACGATGCGCAAGCACACGCCCGTGACCAATGCGATGGCGACCGTCTTCAAGAGCACTTGCAAGCCGAGGTTGTCCGCCAACGGCCCCAGCAGGAATCAGTTTGGGCTCCGCAGACGTCCGGGACTACCTCACTCCTGTCTCAAACGTCCCTTAATCAGGACGGCATCCAAAACCAGGGCCTCACCAGCGCACGCGAGCACGCGATGTTGATTGCCATGAACGACGTGCCGCCGATCTTGGTAGACCAGCTCGAAGCCGAAGTCAACCGCCATGCATACAGCTATGCGAATACGGCGCCTCTTGTGCTTCTGCGAACGTTGGAAGACACCCGGGTGCTGACATGCAAGGCGTTGGAAACCTCAAGGCGTCCTGTCACGACCACTCGCCTGTTGACGATAGCCGCACAGACATGCGGGCTGGCCGCGACGACCGCTTTCGATCTCGGAGTCCCGAGCGCGGCCGAAGAATACGCTCAGGCAGCCTATGTGTACGCAGACTTCTGCGGACAGCCGGAGATACGAGAGTGGATTCGCAGCGTGCAAGCCACCCTGGCGTTTTGGGGCAATGACCCGCAAGCCGGGCTCGGCTACGCGCTCGACGGCCTTCGCACTGCGAGCGGTCAAACGGCAGCACGGCTACACGCCATCGCTTCTCGTGCGTGGTCGATGACGGGCGACTCCGAAGCAGCGACCCGATCGTTGGAACGCGCACACGAGATGATTGATGCGCCAGGGCCGTCCTTGCCAGGAGAACTCGACTTCAGCCATGCTCGGCTTGCCCTGTGCAGTGCTGCCGTGTACGTGGCGCTTGACGACGGCCAAGCCGCTTCGCACTACGCAAACTCGGCGCTACAGCTATACGAGCAGAGCCCGCAAACTCAACAGCGCTATGCGGTCGCATACGGCGCGCGTATGGAGCTTGCTGCCGCGCGAATCATAGACGGCAATGCCGAGGCAGTCTCCGAAGTCCTCGAACCCGCGCTGTCGCTGCCTCCAAAGCTGCGCACCTCACGTCTTACGCGACGGCTCAACGTGATCCGCCAGCGGCTAGGCGCTCCCGAGCTTCAAAGCGCGCGCGAAGTACGACAGGTCCGAGCCAGGATTGAGGATTTTCGACTTCGTTCGCTTCCCGCCCAAGCCAAGGCGATCGAAGCCAACCGATAAGTCTGACCTGCGGCCGAATCCGAGTAGCTTGCTCTCAACATCGGCGCTCAGGCCATGCTGAGCCGCACGAGGATCGGCATACGGCACACCGCCGCCGCACATCCACTCCCACGTGTCCGCCACCGTCTCAAGTAGCGGCCGGCACTGAAAGCCGTGTTTCAGCGCCTTAGCGCTGTCCACCCGCCAAGTGCCCGCCGCAGTGCGCCACAGCGGAATCTGCGTCCACTGCTTGATTCCAGCGTCAATGAGAACCCGATCGTCAACCCAAAGTGGGACGGCGTCGGACCCCGTCACATCGACGCAAGCATCCACCAGGTCCTTAAAGCGGTCCCGGACACCAGGAGCGGCGAGATTGAACACGCCGCTGACCGCTACGGCGGCTTGATCCCAGATGAAACAAGCCACGTCACGTACGTCTACTGGTTGAATCGATCGGCCGGGATCGCCAGGAGCCACGACTCGCCCACCGGCAGCGATCCTCTGCAACCACCAGGTCAATCGTGAGCTGTACTCATGCCGCCCCAAAATGACCCCTGGGCGGACGATCAGCCAGCGCCCGTCTCCAACTTCGCGCTGGACGGCGGTCTCGGCACCAGCTTTCAGCGGCCCATACACTCCGGTGCCCCATGTCCAGCTATCCGGAGCCGCGTCAGGATCTCCGGCATGCAACGGCGACTGTTCGTCAACGGGTTCAGCCGGCCAATCCCTATACACGCTCACCGTCGACACGAACGCGTACCGATCGCAAACCCGCTGGAGAACCTGGGCCGCATCCCGGACCTGTGCAGAAATCACCCCAGCGACGTCGACAACCACATCCCAAGGCCCAAACCCGCTAAGACGCGCCAGATCTGAACGACGACTTCGATCACCATGTACCGCGTGAACTCCGACTCTGTCCTCAGCGGAGACGCCGCGATTGAACGTGGTCACCTCCCAACCACGACGCACTGCCTCGTCAACCAAAGCCCGACCTAGAAACCGAGTCCCGCCGAGCACAAGAACGCGCATGCCTCTAACAATGCCAAAAGCATGCTCTCCTTGAGAACCTTTGGTTACACGGCGTTCTGCCGGAATGTCAACGAAATGTCAGCAGCTGTGCTGCCACATTGCCGACATGACCAGCTATCGGTTGACTGGTGACGTACTCGTCGCCTATAGGAGACACACGTCATGGCCGAGCCGGTAGAGCTCCCATATTCAACCGTGACCGGCGGCGTGGCGTGGAGGATCGGCCATGCCGACGGAACCTACTGCCTGCCTCGTGCAGGGACTGTGCCAGCGCTATGCTGCCCGGTTTGACACGTGCGGTGCTTGGGGCGCAACCGCTCGGAAAGCGGGCAACCAGCGGGGCGACAAGCAACGACCACGCACGTGGTCGTGCCTGCGCATCCACTAGTAACGCGCCACTGAAGAAACGGACTCGGCGCGCCGACAGATAGGAGTTTTTCGAACCGATGGAGACAGATATGACAAGCGATGAAGCCCTGCGAGCGGCGATGGTGGACCGGATCAATTCCTGGCAGCCGTTGTCGGAGGCGGTCGCCGATGCGATGCGCAAGGTCCCTCGGCACCTGTTCGTGCCCGACGCCTCGCTTAAGGAGGCGTACACCGACGACACCGTGGTGACTCGCCGCGACGCGGAGGGGGTCGCCACCAGTTCGGCGTCGGCGCCGTGGCTGGTGGGCAAGATGCTCGACCAGCTCCAGTTGCGTCCGGGCATGCGGGTGCTGGAGATCGGGGCCGGAACCGGGTACAACGGCGCGCTGATCTCGGAGATGGTCGGAGCCGACGGCCACGTCACTTCCGTGGAGATCACCGCGGACGTGGCAGACGACGCCCGTAGAGCCCATGTGTCGGCAGGGGCGACCAACATAGACGTGATCTGCGGCGACGGCCAGCTCGGTTATGCGCCGAACGCGCCTTACGACAGGATCGTCGTCACGGCCGGCGCGTGGGAGATCCCGCCGGCGTGGGCAGACCAGCTGACGCCGGACGGCGTCCTGGTGGTTCCGTTGCGTATGCGGGGTCTGACCCGGTCGGTGGAGTTCATACGCGACGGACAGGTGTGGCGCAGCCGCAGCGCGGTCAACTGTGGTTTCATGCCGGTGACCGGCGACGGTGCGATGCCCGAACGCAATATTCGCGTCGCCGAGGATGTGATGGTCCGCATCGACGACGGGTGGGACGTCGACGCCGCCGCGCTGGAGCGGGCTGCGGCCGGTCCCGGCGTGGTGGAGTGGACCGGCGTCCAGATCGACAGGCCGATGGATCTGCTGGATTTCTGTATGGCCGATGTGGACGGGTACTGCCGCATCCTGGCGCCGCTGTCAATCGCGGATCGCGGGCTGGCCGAACCGGTCAACGGCTGGGGAAGCATGGGCGTCGCGTCGGCGGAGGCGCTGGGGTATTTGACGAAACGCGCCGACAACGAATATCTGTACGAGCTCGGGGTGTGCGCGTACGGGCCCGCCGCCGCCGAGGCGGTCGAGGCTCTGACCGAGCGGGTTCGCCGTTGGGAGGCCGCCCGAGATTCGGTGACCGGGGTGCGCGTCGAGGTGTACCCGGCCGGGGAGGGCGAGGCCGCCGATGCGCTGATGACTGTAGACAAGCGCCACTCGCGGGTCGTGGTCCGACCCGAAACCTAATCGGACTCTTAGATCCCGCAAGACCCCGGAATCAACAGCAAGGAGACAAGGAGAACGCCATGACCGATTCCAATATGCACGACACCGACGCCGAAGCCTTCGAAGATCTGTTCAAACTGGACATGCGTGTGGAGGCGACCGGCGCGGCCATGGGCCGGTGCAATCCGACCAACGACGGGTGCTCCAACAGCTGCACCAGCGTGGGCTGCTCGAACACCTGCCGCTGCTAGTGACCAGCCGTCAGCGGCGACGCGGAGCGGCCGGGCACGGGCCGTTCCGCGTCGCAGACCCCCGACTGGGCATGGCACGCATCCCGCTCCTGCCCGCCTGCGACCCCGACCCCGACGCTCCCATCGAGCCTGTAGTCGCCGAAGGCGTTTTCCTGTTCTCCGAACTGCGCGCCGACTCCTCTCCTGAGCAGTCCGCGCGGCGGGCTTCGACGCTGCGGGCGTACCAGATTCGGGCGCGCAGGCGCACGACTCCGCAAGGGGTGTTCGCCGCCGTGTCGGACCTAGAGGTCGCCGAGACCGAGCCCGACATGACCTTGGGCGCCGCACACCGGGCGCGCTCCTACCCCAACCCCGTGTGGCTGCATGAGATCTGCGATCGCGCCCTCGACAGCGCTCAGGTGCTGCGCGGCTTGCGGTTTGCGACCAACAATCTCGCGGACCGACGCGGCCGCCGACTGGAAGTCGACCGACCGGCTGCCGACCAAAGCGTCGGGCAGCAGCAGGTGAGCATCCGCGTTACGGCGGCGGTCGAGGCGATCATGGACGCCTGCCGCGACGGCGCGGCGTGGCCCCAGATCGCCGCGGCGCTGACCGTCAGGTGGCCGAGCGTGCCAGACGCGACTGTCGACGAAACGTTGCGGAATTTGACGCGCGGCGGCTTCCTGCTGACCAACCTGACTCCCCCCAATCCTTGCGACGATCCGCTCGGTCACGTCCTCGCCAAGCTCCCGGACTCCGAACCCCTGAGTGCGGACCTGTCGCGGCTGCACGCGGCGCTGTGCGAAGCCGACCGGCATACACCCGGCGAAGGCGAGCGGATGAGCGCACTGCACACTGCACACTGCCCGAAGGATCACCGACGCGCAGGCGGCCGTGTGGAGACCGATATCCGTCGACACCGCAGCCGACGCCCGAATCCGAATCCCCAAAACCCTCGCCGAACAAGCGGCACGGGCCGCCGGCGTCCTGTGGCGCATCGCGCCCGGAGACGCCGAGCTGTCTGCTTCGCACGAGCGATTCCTCCACCGCTACGGCGCGCACCGCCTGGTGCCGCTGCCGGAGGCCTGCGACCCGGTGACCGGATTGGGATACGACGAGCCCGGCCCCGCATCCCCGCTTCAGCCCGAAACGAAGGAAGTCCTGGCCGGGCTGCTCGCCGACGCCCTGGCCCGCGGGGAGGCGGAGGTGCGGCTCGACGCGGCGACCGTCGACGCCCTCGACCGACGCGAGCCCGACGACCACCCCGAAGCGTCGGCCGAGATCTACGCGCGAGTCCTCACCGGCAACAACAACGCCGCAGACTTCGAGCTGGCCGTTTCCGGCATGGCCTCCCCGGCCGGATCGACGCGCGCCCGGTTCACCGGCCTGCTGCCCGCACGCGTCGCCGACGTCGACGCTGGACACGGGCCGATGACGGCCGAGCTGGCGTTTCGGCCACTCAACCGCTCCGTCGCCGCGCTGACCGGACCCGCCGAAGCCGCGCCGTGGCGCATCCCCGTCGGAACCACCCCCCGAGAAGGAGACCTGCTGCCAAATGACTTGGCGATCTACTCCAACGGACACCGCCTGACCGTGTGGTCCACACAGCACCACCGACCCGTGACGCCCGTTCACCACAACAATCTGGGCCACCACCTCATGCCGCCATTGGCGGGCTTCCTGTGCCGTGTCGGTCAGCACCGTGCCGTGCCGCTGAGCCCCTGGACATGGGCTGGCTTGGAGCATGCCCCGTTTCTGCCGCGCGTACGCTGCGACGACGCGATCCTCAGCTCGGCGCGCTGGAGTCTGCCCGAAGACGTGCGCCAGGCCGCCGACGACACAACCGCCTGGGACACCTCGCTACGCGGCTGGCGCTCCAGTACGCGCCCGGCGCCGCCGCATATCGTCGTCGTCGACGACACCGACCGGCAACTTCCTCTCGACCTCGACCGAGACGAGGATCGCGAGCTCCTGCGCCGCTATGTCCGTCGAGGCGTAAGGGCGGTGAGCGAACCGCCCGGCGGCGCCGACGCCGAAGCGGCCGTCGTGCCCGGACCCGCCGGAAACCACGCCCTGGAAATCGTCGTCCCCCTCACCGCCGCTTCGCAGCCGCAACCCGCATCGCCGCCCCCGGCACCGGCACGAGCACCAGGGGAAGGCTTGTACGTGCCCGGCGGACCTTGGCTGTCGCTGGCCATACGCGCCCCCCGACCCACTCAAGACGCGGTGCTGGAGCGCATCGCCGCCACCGCCTGCGACACGGCCGACTTGTGGGACAGGTGGTTCTGGCTGCGCTACGACACGAATGCTCTCGGCCCGCATCTGCGGGTGCGCTTCCACGGCGTACACGGCGACCTCGGCGGCAAACTCCTCTCCACTGTCAACCAGGTGTGCGCGCATCTGGTCGCCGATCGACTGTCGGGCGGATTCGTAGTCGAGCCCTATGACCGGGAAATCGAACGCTACGGCGGACCAGACGCGATCGAGGCCGCCGAGACCGTGTTCTTCCGAGACGGCGAGCTCGTCGCGGCCCTTTTGGCGTGCGAGGGCGACCCTGACCGGCGAATCGCCCTTGCCGCGGCGTCGGCCGCCGCCATCACGCGTGTCGTGGCAGACAGCGACCGTGACGCGCTGGCCCCGTATCGCCTGGAACGGGGCGACCGTCGCCGCGCCGCCGACCTGCGCAAGCTCGCCCGCGCGCTCGACGACAACGACCCGCCCGAACCGTGCCTGTGGGCCGACCGCGAGACAGCGCTGGGCGCCTATCGCGAACTCCTGACACCCGACTGGCGCGTCGACTGCGCCTCAGCAGTGATCCACATGCACGCCAACCGCCTGCTCGGCGACAACCGGCTTGAGCGCATCGCCCGCGCCCTGGCCGCCGACCTGCTCGCCCGGAAGAGCCCCTGCCCATGACTGGCTCCGGGCAGATCGCCCTCGCCGTCGCCGAACGACTCTTGGACCCGGCCGCCGTCGTCTCCGCCGTGGCCGATGCCGCCTCCCTCACATGCGGCCTGGCCGGAACCGCGCTGCTGCACGCCCGCCTCGCCGCCGTAGATCCGGTCTTCGCCGACGCCGCCGAGTCCCACTGGCGGGCAGCCGCCGCCCGACTCAAAACCCGGACTGGCGGCTTTTGCGGAATTCAAGCAGGACAAGGTGGACTGGCCGCCTCCCTCATCGTCGGCACGACTTACCTGCCCGACCCCGAACCCCTCCGTGATCCCACCGCCCGCGCGGCGGCCTGGCTGTCGGCCTGCGCCGTCGACATAGCCGACCAACACGCCGCCCGCCCGCGCGGCACCGCCCCGCCGTGGCACGTCTACGACGCCGTCACTGGACTGGCCGGAGTCGGACGCGCCCTCCTCGCCGCGCGCCAGAGTGGACTTCCCGGTGTCGAACCCGGCCTGCACTCGAGCTTGACCGCGCTCACCGCGATCCTCACCCCCCGCGAAGGAACTCGCCCCGGCTGGCACCTGCCCGCCGACGCCCACCCCCACACCGTGACCGTCCACCCCTCAGGCGCGGCAACCACCGGGATGGCGCACGGCGTCGCCGGTCCCTTGGCGCTGCTGTCCACCGCGCACAGCAGCGGTTGCACCGTCCCCGGACAGCTCGAAGCCATCCGCCACGCCGCTGATTGGCTGCTGCGCTGGCAACACGACGACGGCCGATGGCCGCCATACGTCACCGGCGAAGAACTCGACAACAACACGCCGCCAAGCACACCCGGCCGCGGCGACGCCTGGTGCTACGGCACCCCCGGCATCGCACGCGCCCTCGCCCTCGCCGACCAGGCCCTCGACGACCGCAGCCTCACCAACGCGGCGACCTCCGCCCTGGAGTCCATGACCGACCGCACCGCCGCCGAGTGGGACGTGGCCGGTCCGACGCTATGCCACGGGCACGCCGGAGTCGCCCAATCCGCGCTCGCGGGCACGCCGCTAGCCGAGGCTGCTGCGACCGCCGTTGTCGACGCTTTCGACCCCGACACCCGTTTCGGCTTCCAACATCGCGACCACGGCCACGTCCGAGACCAACCGGGCCTGCTCACCGGGGCCGCCGGAGCCGCGCTCGCACTCGCCGACCACACCGGACTCCCTGCCCCAACAAGGCCGATCTCTTGGGACTGCCTGCTCAACCTCTCGTAACGATCCCGGCCTCGCCGGAGGCCAAAGCGCCGGCGTATTGACCGTCAGAGAATCCATCGGCACCGTGACGTAGCCTTTCGACAACCCGCCGCTCGAAAGGATGAACGTCACGTGTCTGAACTCGACAACGTCAAACAGCAAGTGGACAAGGCGCGCAACGACATCGCTGACAGTCTCATGGCGGTCCAGCAAGCCGAATCCGAGGTCAACGACCGGTCACAGCGACTAGCCGCCCTGGGAATCGACGGCACGGCGCAAGCACTACGTGCGGCGGGCGACAAACTCTCATCAGCCTCGGCGCATCTTCAGACCGCGCACTCGACCAGCGACGCCGTCGTACAGGCGCTGAACAGATTGTCCGACACGATGCCGCTGTCTCAGCTCCTAGAGGCCATAACCTCAGCATCCACCAAACTCGAGGAAACCGGAAAAGGCGTCAAGTCCGCGTTCGGCGAAGCCGGCGAAGCCCTGAACTTGGCACAGCAAACCGAAGTCGAGCCGGCAATGGCGGCGGCCAACAACGCCGTGACCGCCATTTCGCAAGCACAACAGACGGCGGACACCGCCAAAACCACTATCGAGGACTACCAAGGGAAGCTGGAAGACGCCGCCCAAGCCGGATTAAGCGGCACAGGCCCAAGTTCCGCTTCATCGACGTCCACCGAAGTTCTGCATGGCGCTCAGCAGCGGCGCGCGGGCAACATGGAAGGGCCTGTCATCTTTTCGGCCCCCGAAGGCATGTCCCCTATGGAGACCGGACAAGCCAAGGAATACATTGACGCGGCCAACACCGCCAACCGCGAAGGCCAGCTGTCGCCGACTGGCCGTGTGAGCCTGGATCACGAACTCAAGCGTGACAAGTTGGCTGCGGCAGCCAAGGAGCGAAAACGCGCTAAGGCTGCCAGCGAACCATACGGCGAGGACGTCGCCGCGCATCTTCCCGACACCACCTGGGTAGGACAGCCCGATCCCCCCGGAGGCTGGGGACGTCATACCAAGCGGCTCAACTCCACCCTCGGATCTCAGTCGGCGCAGTACCCGGTGGGATATCGGCCCACCAAGTTCCAGCTGGATGGCACCTGGACTGAAGCGGACGCTTCGAGGTGACGTCGATGCTGGTCGTTGTCCTATCCACCGCTACACCCAGGTAGGTTGGTTTTGATGTCACAGATCTCACCTGACACCGCCGACTGGCCGGTCCTGCTAGGCCAGCTCATCGCCGCCAAACAGGCAGTCCACGAGCACGATGCCGACGATGTGGAGTCGTGGACCATTCCACGAGTCAAGGCAACCGAAGATGAGGTCGCCGCGCTTGAACAGCGGGTCGGCGAACGAATCGACGCTTGCTATCGCCAGTTTCTGCTGCACGCTAACGGGTGGCCCAGGGTGCTGTACGACCTCAGCTTGTTCGGGATCCCCGAATTCGACGGCCAGGGCGACTGGCTGACGGCAAACGAGATGCTGGGCATCTACCGCGATCAAAGCACCTTGTCCGAAAGCGGTCTTGAAGCCGGTGGAGTCATGCCCGTCGCCGCAGGCGAAGGCATGACCGATCTCATCGTCATCGTGCGCACCGGTTGGAAAGACGCCGGAACAGTGGTGTGGTTCGACGGCACCGAATACGACCGGTGGCCCAACTTCACCGAGTTCTTCAAGACCCTGATCGCCAACGAGCAAGCCCACGCCGACAAGCTGGCCGCAAGCGACAACGACGCCTGATTATCGATAACGCATTGAGGGTCTGTCAGGAAGTTGACTCTGGCTCTCTTCCGGTGTGGAGGGTTAATGGTTCGGTGGTGCGGTTTCAGTCGCGTTGCGTGGTCTGGTCCAGCATCGACTTGAGTCCAGCCAGTCCAATCGCCTCGCCGTCCGCTGGGACCGCCACCTGTTCATGCATCAGGGCCTCACCAAACTCGCAGCGAGCTTCATCTGCTGGAGACGCCTCACCCACACAACTTGAAACCAGTTCTAACTCAAAAGAAAGCGGTGCCAAACCGGGCACGGTTCACAAGCCGTTCTAGTTGGTTTGTGTCAGGTAATGCCGTACAGAAATAACCAATTCTTGGTCTTCTCGTATTGTCCGAAAACTGGAACAGTTGTCGATTCGGCAAAGCGATTCTTTCGATTGCACGCAGCGACTCGCAAATTTGACAGGAAATTGCGCATACTGCCTTATCCCAGTTACGGTCGCAGTCGGTTCACACGATTTTCCAGCTTGGCCAACCCAGCCGGGAGCGCCACGGAGGAGTCTGTCATGGCTGCCCTCGCCGATGAATCCGGCCGCCGCGTCGTAGTCGCCGCCGACGTTGGTACGGCCGATCAGCACCAGATTGCAGTATCGAATTTGTTGGACTTCATCGCCGACTGGCAGCCCGATGAAGTACGCATTCTGACCGACGCGGCGTGCGATATCGGACGTGACAGCTGCGATGCAACGCACTGTCCTGACATGACCCCAGAACCAGAAGCGCTGACAAGTGCACTGCGTGATCTGCGCCGTCGCTACAGCGGCCCCGTGAACCTCCGCACCCCTGGAGCGCTAGCCATTGCCACTGGCGACTGCCTTCCCTGCTGTGGACTGCCCGTGAAGGCCCTGCGCAGCTTGGATGTGTCTTGCCGTATCGAAGCGACCCGGCAGGGCCGGCCCTGGCAGAGCGCCTACCTCAATGTCTGTCATATCCAAAGCGGCTATGCCGGGCAAGTCGCCCTCGGTCTCGCCCGCCTCCTAGATCAACCGACCATCGTCGGCGGCACCGGCCGCATGGGAATCGCCAGCAATCACAACGGCACCGACAAATCCTCCGCGCTGTGGGGAATGGAAGTCGGCACCATGCGCACACTAGAACCAGGCCAGACCGCCGACCGCCGCACCACCGGATTCGCCCTGATAAACGGCTCGACACCCCACATGGTCCCAGCCGACGCCCGTGGAGCATTCACCGCCCTCGGTCGATACTACGGATCCTGAGGCACTTGGCGGTTCGGCGCGTTCGATTTAGGGCCAGGCTCACGACGGACATCGGCCCGGATACCCGAGAGCTGACTACAAGGACATATGGCCCTCCCCGAGGGCGGCCATCTCGGACTGTCCGTCCCATGAGTAAACGAGGATGCTCAATCCAAGTTCCCCAACCCATCGCGTCCAACCATCAGCTGGCACCCAGGCTTGACGGGTCTGCTAACCTGGGTGATCACGGTTCATAAATCCAACTGATCCGAACGCGGACAGTTTACGAAGCGGCGATAAGCCGTGTCATCTCGGTTAACGCTCTCCGCGAGCGTCGTCCTGGCCGAGCACCTCGTCGGCGGCGGCGTACGGGTCGAGGTCGCCGTCGACGACCCTGGCGGCGAGCTCGTCTGTGACCTTGTAGCGCTGCGCGAGCGCGCCGAGCACGATGGCCCCCACCTCGGCGCGGGCCCGCTGGCGGCGGCGACGCGCGAGCTCGCCGTGCTCGCGCAGCCAGCCGTGATGCTTGTCGATCGCCTCGACGAGCTCCTCGATCCCCTCCTGGCGGTGGGCGACGGTCTTGACGATGGGCTGTCGCCACTCGTCGGGTTCGCGGGTGACCAGGGCCATCATCGACCGAATGTCGCGGAACGCGGCGTCGGCGCCGTCCCGGTCGGCCTTGTTGACGACGAAGACGTCGGCGACCTCCAGAATCCCGGCCTTGACCGCCTGGATGCCGTCGCCCATGCCCGGCGCCAGCAGCACCAGCGTGGTGTCGGCGAGCCCGGCGACCTCCACTTCGGCCTGTCCGACGCCGACGGTCTCGACGAGGATCACGTCGAAGCCCGCGCCGTCGAGGACGCGCACCGCCTGCGGCGTGGCCGCGGCGAGACCACCCAGGTGGCCCCGCGACGACATCGACCTGATGTAGACGCCGGCGTCCAGGGCGTGCTCCTGCATGCGGACCCGGTCGCCCAGGATCGCGCCGCCGGTGAACGGGCTCGACGGGTCGATCGCCAGGACGGCCACTCGCTTGCCCTCGGCGCGAAACGCCGCGACCAGCGCCGTCGTCGTGGTCGACTTGCCAACGCCCGGCGAGCCGGTGAGGCCGACGACCTGGGCGCGGCCGCTGCGCGGCGCGAACGCCGCGGCGACCTCCCGCACTCGGGCGCCGCCGTTTTCCACGATGGTGATCAGACGGCCGAGCGCGCGTTGATCGCCCTCGGCCGCCCGCTCGGCCAGCGACTGGACCTGGCTCATCGGCTTACGCCCGCAGCAGCAGGGCGTCGCCCTGCCCGCCTCCGCCGCAC
>JBOGDN010000039.1:0-7454 GCA_050742995.1 Stackebrandtia sp.
GACCAGCGCGGCGCCGACGACGACGGCCACGGGCGCGGCCGCGTGCTGCCGCGTCAACGCCGTCCACACTTCGCCGATCGCGTCGAACTCCACCAGCGCCCCTTTCTCGAAGGGGAGCGAGGATACCGGAGCCGCGCCCGCGCGCCCGCCTTCGCCCGTTCACGGAACGACGCGCACGTGTGAGTTGACATACGTACTTGGCTGGAGGACGTATAGTCTCTGCGGCCGCGATATGGTCGGCATGGGTCGCGGCCGCCGAAGCGGTCGCGGAGGCGGGTCGCACCGCGCCGACGAGGAAGACGCCGGCCGGTGCGTCGTAGGAAGCGAGACTTGATGAATCCCCAGGCAGACGGACAGCCGGAGACGTCGCAAACTGTGCATCAGTGGCGTCACCTGGCCAACCGTCACGAAGTGGGCTGGACCGAGACGCTGCTCATCGCGCTGAACATCCACGGTCTGCACACCGGCGACGCCGGAACCACTGTGCGATTGAAGGTGCAGCCGCCCGACGAGGGCGAGGTGTTCCAGATGGTGCTGCCCGCCGGCCGCGACACGTCCCCGTTCTCGGTCGACGGCACCGACCACCTGTGCGTCGACGGCACTCCGGTGGCCAGCGTGCTCGAACTGCGCGCCGACAACGCGGTCGGCGGCTACCTGCGCGCCGGCGGCCTGGCCGCGACGATCCGGCCCTTCGCCGGCGGCGACAATCCACAGCCGGCGGCGGTGGAAGAGGCGTACGCCAAGCTCCTCGCCAACCTGGCGATCTCGCTGCCGATCGAGCGCACGCTCGCCGACGTCGAAGAGGTCACCGTCTCCGGCGACGAGTACGTCAGCGAAGACGCCGCCCTGCGCGACCTGGCGAACCTGCGCAACGCCATGACCCGACTGAGCATGCGGGCCAGAATCGGCCTGCTTTCGTCGACGGTGCGCGGACCCGAGGCGATGGCCCGGCTCGCCGAAACCGTCGCCCCCTTCACCCTGTTCCTCAACGCCGACCACCCCCCGGGAGTCGAGGCGGACGTCGAAGGGCCGGCAAAGGCGCTGGCGGGCGCGCGCGCCGCCGGACACGACACGTCCTTCACCTACACCGTCGGCAAGGACCCGCTCGACGCCATGCGCGAGCAGCTGCTCCCGCTGGCGCAGTACACCACGGTGTGGCCGTCGCTGTACATCTTGCAGACCACCTCGGACGGCGAGGCCGCGCACATCGCCGAGCCGGCCGAGCGGCTGGACTTCTTCCTGCAGGCGCGCACCATGCTGGAGCGCATCTTCGCGCCGACGTCGCTGATTCCGGAACCGTGGCGCTGCTACCGCGGGCTGTGGTACCGCGAGTACGCCGGAGATCCGCTGCCGGGGCCGTGGATTTAGGCCGTCGCCAGCTGCCAGGCGAGCCCGAGATGCGTGATCTCCGGCGCGTCGAGGGACATGTCCTCCTGCGAATACCGCCACGCGATCGCCAGCACCACCGCGATCACCAGTCCCAGGAGCGCAAGCCGCTTGATCTTGTACCGCGACCGCGGCGAGACGAACCACGCGACCGCCGCGAACATCATGGCGATCCCGACAACGACGTAGAAGGCTGACACGGCGTGCTCTCTTCCGGGTGAGAACTTTCTGCAGCCATCATGCCGTGCGTCACAGCCGCCGCGTACAAGCGCCCGGCGAGGTGGCGCCGACCCGGTATTCTTCCCGCGTGCCAGCGCCAAACGCCGTCCTCGGCGGCAGCGTCGATCTGCGCGCGCACGACAGCGCCGCGGCGAAGCCGGGCACATCCGGACAGGCGTCCACCCCTGAGCCTCCGGACGCGAACCGGCTGACGGCCGCACTGTATCGCCTGTCGGAATCGCGCGCTTTCCAGATGCTCGCCACCGGGGTCATCATCGCCAACGCCGTGCTGATCGGCGCGGAGACGTACGACGTCCTCCTCGACAGCTACGGTGCGGTCTTCGCCGTGCTCGACGTCGTCTTCCTCACGTTCTTCATCGGGGAGCTCGCCGTCAGGGTCGGCGCCTTCGGGCGTCGCCCGTGGAACTTCTTCAAAAACGGATGGAACGTCTTCGACTTCGTCGTGGTCGCCGCGGCGCTCGTGCCCGGGCTGCGAGAAAACGTCACCTTGCTGCGGCTGCTGCGGCTGGCCCGCATCGTGCGGATTCTGCGCATGTTCCCGGCGCTGCGAATCCTGCTGACCGCGGTGTGGCGCAGCCTTCCCGGCGCCGTCGGCCTGGTCGGCATCGCCGGAGTGCTGCTGTACCTGTACGGCATGGTCGGCTGGATCCTGTTCGGCGAGGCGCTGCCGGACCAGTACGGCTCGATCGGGTCCGCCGTCCTGACGCTGTTCATGCTGCTGACGTTCGACGAAGTCGCCAACACGGTGCGCGCCGGCATGGAGGTCACCAGCTGGGCCGTGCCCTTCTACGTGTCGTTCGTCCTATTCGGCGGCTTCGTGCTGATCAACCTCCTCATCGGCGTGGTCATCACGTCCATGGAGGAGGCGCACAGCATCGAGAGAGGCGAATCCTCCGATCCGGAGGAGACGCCGCCCGAATCGCGAAACGACGTCGCCGAGATCCTGGCGCGGCTGGACGCGCTGCAGCGCGCCGTTGCCGAGCTGTCCGCCGAGCGCTCCGGCGGGGACGGGCGACAGCCGCCGGATTCCGAACCCGCGGCGCCGCCGGAAAATTGACATGACTGCGTCGCGACGCGCTGTTAGCGTCGCGACATGGAGATCACACGTGTAGACCCCTTCGACGACGCCGCGTTGGCTTCCTGGCACGCGGCCATGGAGGCCGGCGCCGGGTACGGCCGCGTGGACCCGCCGATCTGGACGGTTCCGGAGCTCGCCGTCGAATACCGGCGCGACGCGGCGGACAAAGACTGGGAACACGAGATATACGCCGCGGTCGACGGCGACGCGACGGTCGGAACCCTCGCGATCGAATACCCCTTGAAAGACAACCTGACGCTCGGCGAGGTCGAGATCAACGTGCGGCCCGAGCATCGTCGCCGCGGCGTCGGCGCCGCGCTGTACGCGCACGCGGCGCGACGGCTGCGCGAGCTGGGCCGCACCACAGTGGGAGCCGCGGTGCAGCAGCCCGTCGACGCCGAACAAGTCCCGGGAACCGCCTTCGCCGAAAGCCTCGGTTTCACCAGGCGCAACGTGGAGATGCGACGCCGCCTCGGCCTCCCAGTCGACGGCGCTCTACTCGACGAGCTGGCGGCGCCGGCGGCCGAAGCCGCCTCCGGCTACGTCGTGCGCACCTGGCGCGGCCGTTGCCCCGACGAGTTCGCCGAGCAATACGCGCACCTGCGCGCGATGATCAGCGTCGAGGCGCCGCTCGGCGAGATCGAGTACGAAATGGAGAAGTGGGACGTGGAGCGGCTGCGCGCCGAGGAGGACGTGGCGACCGCGCAGGATCGCATAGTGCTGACCGCCGTGGCCGTCGCCCCCGACGCCTCGCTGGCCGGGCACACCCAGCTGGCCGTGCCCGGCCACGAGAAGGTCCGGGTCTTCCAGGGGGACACCCTGGTGCTCGACGCGCACCGCGGGCACAAGCTCGGCATGGCCTTGAAGATCGCCAACCTGCGCGTTTTGCAGGAGGAGTTTCCGGACCGCACGCACGTCGACACCTGGAACGCCAAGCAGAACGGCCCGATGAACGCCGTCAACAACGCGCTCGGCTTCTACTCCCTTGAGAGCTTCGAGGAGTGGCAGCGCCGTCTGGAGCCCGCCGACGTGTAGGAAATCTTCACATCGGGAACCCAGGATGTGGAGGACGTGCACCCATGCGGCGGACAAACGAGCAATGATGGATCAATCGCGCTTTTTCGCGCCGTAGGCGTCCGCATCGTGCGGCGGGCGTCCGCGCACGGCGATGCGACTCCAAAGGAGCGATGTCGATGGACGTTTCAGCTGCCACATGGCTCGCCTGGCTCGCCGTGTTCTCCGTAGTCATCGTCGCCGACCTATGGCTGGTGTCGCGGCGTCCCCACTTCCCGTCGACTCGAGAGTCGGCGCTGCTCAGCGGGTTCTACGTCGTGGCGGCCAGCGCCTTCGGCGTGTGGATCTGGCTGGACTACGGGTCGCGGCGGGCCGGGGAGTTCTTCGCCGGCTACGTCACCGAATACAGCCTGTCGGTCGACAACCTCTTCGTGTTCATCATCTTGATGTCGGCCTTCTCGGTGCCCAAGGTCGCCCAGCAGAAGATCCTCATAATCGGCATCGTCATCGCGATCGTGCTGCGCGGCGTCTTCATCGCGCTCGGCGCGGCGCTCATCCACTATTTCATCTGGATGTTTTACATCTTCGGCGTCTTCCTGGTCTTCACCGCGATCAAGCTCGCCCGTCATAAGCTCTCCGACGAGTATAAGGAGAACCGGCTGGTCAAGGGCGCCCGGAAGGTGCTGCCGGTGACGCGGACCTTCTACGGCTCGCGGATTCTCGTCAAGCTGCACGGCAGACGGTTCGCCACTCCCCTGCTGATCGCCGTCGTGGCGATCGGCACCACCGACATCGTCTTCGCCGTCGACTCCATCCCCGCGATCTTCGGCCTCACCAAGGAGCCGTTCCTGGTGCTCACCGCCAACGTGTTCGCCTTGATGGGGCTGGCGCAGCTGTACTTCCTGCTCGGCAAGCTGCTGGAGCGGCTGGTGTACCTGTCATACGGCCTGGCGGTGATTCTCGGGTTCATCGGCGTCAAGCTGTTCCTGGAAGCCCTGCACGACAACAACCTCCCGTTCGTCAACAACGGACAGCCGGTGGCCGTCCCCGAGGTGTCCATCAGCTTCTCGCTGACGTTCATCGTGGCGGTGCTGGCCGTGACGACCGTGGCGAGCCTGCTGTCGCGGGAGAACGGCCGGCGGGAGGCGATACGACGGATGCTCACCACCGCGCCCCACCCCGAGGAAACCCGCCGCTCCTCGTAACGCCACATACGTAGAAATCAGCTTATTTATATATATTTACGTAGAATTTCTACGAAAACCTTGACCTGGCATGAAGATCCGCACCATGATGTAGACACGGCACGTGTTCGTGTCATTCCCCCGAGTACAAAGAGAACATCATGCCCGGTAAATTCACTCCCGCCATGAGACGCCGCGCCCTGCTGGCCGGCGCGGCCGTCGCGGCGTCGATCCCTCTTACCGCACGGCCCGCCCTGGCCGCCCCGGCCCCGCCCGTCGACGACACCTCGACCTGGGGCGCCGCCGCGCCAAGAGGCAGCGTCACCGTCAACAACGTCCGCGCCGTGCGGGTCATCGTTCACCACGCCGTCACGAGCAACACGACCAACTACACGCGCGCGCAAGCCCACGCGCACGCGCGCCAGATCCAGAACATCCACTTCGACAACGGCTGGATCGACACCGGCTACCACTTCGTCGTCAGCCGCGGCGGCTACATCACCGAAGGCCGCCACCGCAGCCTGGAGACGATACGCACCGGCGACCGCGTAGTCCAGGGCGCCCACACCCAGGGCTACAACACCAACTCCATCGGCATCTGCATGGAGGGCACGTACACCAGCGTGCAGCCGACGCAAACACAGTGGGACTCGCTCGTCGACATGGTCGCCTACGCGTGCGGGCAGTACGGCGTGTCGGCGAACGACATCTTCGGCCACCGCGACTTCAACTCCACCGCCTGCCCGGGCAACGCCTTCTACCCCCGACTGCCCGAGCTGCGGGACGCCGTCCGAGCGATCATCGGCTGACAAGGCTTTACCGCCGGCGCCCGCCCCGCCCCGCCTTTCGCGCCCACGGAAGGCGGGGCTTTTTCGCGTTAGGCGGGAAGCGCCGGCCGGTTGAGGCGGCCTTCGGCGCAGTCGAGGACGCCGTCGACCTCGCACAGGCCTTCGATCATCGTGATCAGGGATCGGACGCTTGTGACCATGGCGTCGACGGCCTGCACGATGGGACCCATGTATTTGGCGACGACGGCGGCGGCTTCCGCGACGACCGCGGGAGTGGCCCCGCCGAGCGTGGCCGCCTCCTCAGCGAGCCACCTGGGAACCCGGCCCACCAGATCGCCGACGCAGCTGGCGATGAGTCCGCGCACCAGGACGCGGACCTTCTCCACATACGCTCCGGCGCCGCGGGTGGCCGAAGCCATGGCCGTGGCCGAGGCGGCGAGTCCGTAGACGCCGGCGATGTTGTCGCCGACGTGCACGCCATAGGCCTCGGCGGCGTCTCCGGTCCACGCCGATATGTCCGACGTCACGGCCGCCGACAGGTCGCTGCCGGCCGCCTCGACCTGGGCGGCGACGTTGTCCCAGGTGACGGCGTGGGAGTCGACCTCGTCGGGGTCGCCGGTGATCGCGTCGAGGATTTCGCGCAGCGGCTCCACCACCTCCATCAGCCAGTTGACCCCTATGGCCGCCAACGTCCCCAGCGGATCCGTCGCCGCCGAAAGCAGCGTCGCCTCGAAGCCCGCGCCCTTGAGTGCGTAGTCCACCCAGGACTCAGAGTCGATCGCCTCGGCGATGGCCATGCCGCTTTCAAACGGCGTGAGTCCCGTCGTGGCGGAATGGTTCGCCTCGGCGATCATCGTGTTGTCGTTCATCAGCCCGCTCCTTCCGTCGCGGCGACGCCGTCGCCGGCCAGCCAGATCTGCTCGGCGTTGGCGACGTCTTCACGTTCGAAACCGGACGCGGAGAAGCGCAGCGCGTCGACAGTGCCGTCGAGAGCGTCGTCGGCGAGGCCGAGCACCTCCTCGAAACGGACGCGCCCGACGTCCAGCGCCAGCGGAAGCATCGCGCACAGCGCTCCGTAGGCGTCCTTCCCCATCGCGACGTGGGCGCTCGCGCCGAGGGCTTGTTCGAGGACTCCGGCGGCGTCGTCGACGCTGTCGGCGTGGTCGCGCAGCTCCTGCGCGATAAACTCGACTTCGTCGGTCATGACCGTCCTTCCTGGAGCTCCGCTTCGGATTCGAAACGTCGACAGAAGCTGGCGAGCGCGGCCTTGCCGATTTCGGACTCGACGCCGACGGTGGCCTTGACGACCTGCCGGGCGGCCTCGACAAGCTGGGCCTGCGCGCGGCGCATGGTGTTCATAATCTCCGCGGCGATCGCGTCGGCCGGCAGATTCTGTATCGACTTCTCCAGCCGCAGCTCCTGCACGGCGCCGTTGCCGTCGACCGTCACCAGCACGTTGCGCTGCTTGTTGACGGCGGTCAGACTCAGGCTCTCCATGCGGCGGGCCAACGACTGCGAGTCGAGCAGCGTTTTGTCGGCACGCCGTCGCCAGTCCCGGATCCACGCGTGCGCGTCGGTCGAGGTTTTCGCGTTCACGTTCACACTCCGGTAATGATCTACTGCGGACGGTTCTTGCCGAGGTTGTTGTTGGTCAGGTAGTAGCCGGGGTCGTGGGGTTCGGATTCGACTGTCCCTTTGATCACGGCGGGAGGAGTGTGCGACGTCTCGGCGTCGAACCAGTGCCTGTCGTCGTCGGTGGGCTCC
>JBOGDN010000040.1:0-7866 GCA_050742995.1 Stackebrandtia sp.
CGTCCGCGCACCCGAGGCGGCGGACGTCGACGCCATGGCGGCCGTCGTTTTGGTTTCGCCCCTCAGCCGTTGTCGTCGATGAAGGTCTGCACATCCTGGCGCAGTTGCGGCAGCATGCCGTACAGGCCGTCGCCGGGGCACGAGGTGCTGGAGTACTGGCGGTGTCCGAAGAGTTGGGTGGCCGGGATTCCGTACTGGGTGCACAGGTAGGCGCACAGGTGCACCATCGCCTCCCACTGCGGCGGGGACCCGGAGGTGTAGGTGCCTTCGTTTTCGATGCCGATGGAGTTGGCGTTGGCGTCGGAGTTGCCGGCGTGGATGCCCCGCACGAAGCGGGTTCCCTCGCGCAGCGTGTCCAGACTGTTGTGGCGGCCTTCGAGGATGAAGCCGCCGCGGCTGGTGGTGAACTGCTGGCCGGAGTCGCCCCAGCCCTGATCCATATGGTAATTCTGGATGCCGCGCGCCAGGTCATAGGCGCGCTCTATAGTGGTCGGCACGTCGTTGGACGTGGCGGTGTGGTGGATGACGATGTATGTGGGTCGGTAGTTCAGGATCTCGTTCCGGGTCGGCGGGCGGGCGCCCCAGGAGGCGGTGCTGTGGATCTCGGGTTCGGGCACGGCGGCCAGGGCGGGCACGGGTTTGAGCAGCTGCGCGCCGGCGAGCGCGGCGCTCGCGGACAGCACGGCGCCGCCGCGCATGACGTGGCGACGCGACAGGAAACGATCGGACATGGGGGTCTCCCAATCGGCCCCGCCGACGCGAATGCCGGGGGCGACGCCTGGACGGGGCGTGGTGAGTCGGGCGGTGTGGAGGTCTGTCCAATGGGCGCAGGACGCGTCTCCACTCGGTTGAAGACAATTTTCAACCATATATCTATATATTGCAATATCCCTGCAGAAGGGGGAAGCGAGCGGGGACCAGACGGAGACGCCGATCCCGACCGACGAGTTTCGCCGAGCACGACGGTCTAAACGTCCGAGCCTTGAAACAACGAGCAAAGGAAACCGCAGATGGGCAAGCTGATCGTGACCGAGTTCATCACGCTCGACGGCGTCATGGAGGCGCCCGGCGGCGAGCCGACCCACCCCCACACCAACTGGGTCGGCGACGCCATGGGTCCCGACGAGGCGCAATACAAAGTCGACGAGACGCTTCAGGCCGAGGCGCACCTGCTCGGGCGCGTGACCTACGAAAGCTTCGCGGACGCCTGGCCCCACCGCGAAGGGGCGTTGGCCGACAAGATCAACTCGATGCCGAAGTACGTCGTCTCGTCCACACTGGCCGAGCCGCTGGAGTGGAACAATTCGACCCTGCTCCAAGGCGACCTCGTCGAAGAGGTCGGAAAACTCAAACAGCGTCACCGCGGACCGCTCCTGGTCGTCGGCAGCGCCGCCTTGGTGCACTCGTTGATCGAAAACGACCTCGTCGACGAGCTGCGCCTGATGGTGTTCCCGGTGATGGTCGGCGGCGGCAAGCGGCCGTTCCCGGAATCGCGACAGAAGAAGCCGTTTAAGCCGACCGGCACGCGCACGTTCGACTCCGGCGTCGCCGTCTACACCTACGAGCCGGTCTGACGGCCCAGGCTCGACTATCCGGTCGCCGCGCCGGCCGGCTCGGGCAGCGGGGTCGGGGCGGGCTCGTCGGCGCCGCGGGTTCCGGAGAAACCGCCGCGAGTCAGGGCCGTCGCGATGCCCGCGGCGACCAGCGCCCCGGCGCCGGCCACGACGAAGCCCCACTCCACTCCGATGTTGTCGACCGCCCAGCCCACGAGCGGGCCGCCGACCGCGTTGCCCACCGTGATCGCCGATCCGTGCATGCCCATGGCTTCGCCGCGCACCCGGCTGGGCGCGATTCGCGAAACAGCGTCCACGCTGGAGGCGATGGTCGGGGCGGTCACGAAGCCGGCCGGGATCAGCGCCAGCGCCAACAGCCACCACTGGCCGGTCCAGCCAAGCGGGACGGTGGCGGCTCCCAGGACCGCCAGCAGGAGCAGCGGCGAAATCTTGCGGTCGGTGGCGCCAAGCGCGAGGCCGCCCAGCAGCGAGTACACCGCCCACACTGTCATCACGACCCAGGCCCAGTTCAGCTGATCGCGGTGTTCCAGCAGCGACACCAGGGCCACGTCGGTGCCGCCGAGCGCGATCGTCGCGCCCACGCCGGCCACGAGCATCGCGATCATGGGCCCGCGCAGCCACTGCCGCCGCGACGGACGCTCGTGTGCGGCGTCGCCTTGTTCGTGGTCGGCGCGAATCGGCGGGTTGAGCCGCCACAAGAACGCGCCCGCCAGAGGCGCCCACACCCCGATGGCCAGCGGCATCACCTCGGGTGCGGCCATCGCCGCCGCCACCGTGGCCAAAGCCGGGGAGATCATGAAGGTGGTCTCCACGAGGATGGAGTCCAGCGCGTAGGCGGTGCGGCGCTGCTCTTCGGGAATCATCGCCGCCAGCGGCTGACGCACCACCACAAATACCGGAAGGTTCATCGCCCCGGCCGGCAGCGCAAGCGCCAACAGCGCGGGGTAGGACAGCAACGGCACTGCCAGCCAGAACAGACCCATGCACACCGACGTGGCCGCCAGCACCGGCCGGATCCCCACCCGGTCGGCGATGCGGCCGTGCGCCGTGGACCCGACCGCTCCGCCGATGACGAAGGCCGCCCCGACGAGGCCGGCTTCGAAGTAGCCCGTCTCCAAACCGAAACGCACGAACAGAATCAGCGAAAGCCCCATCGCCGCGTACGGCATCCTGGCGAGGAACCCGCCAAGCAGCAGGGGTTTGACGCCGGGGAAGGCGAGGATTCGACGGTAAGGGGCTAGGGACATTTCGCTGTTGACACCTCCAATTGCCATCATCGCCTGACGGTCCGACGTCGCGACGGCGAATTTCCGGTGATTGTGGTCTCACCGGCCGCCGCCGCCCGCCTGAGTTTGGAGAAGACTTCCGCCCAGAGGCGGCCGCCTGTAGCCTTTTGACACATGCCGACTGCAAGCGATTTGGTCCTGGCGCCCCGTCCTCGTCAGCTTGAGATCGGCGGCGACGGCCCGCCGCTTTCGATCGCGGTGGACGAAGAGCGCGTCTCGGGTCTCGGCGAAGAAGAGTACGAACTCGACATCACCGCCGAGACCGCGGTCCTGCGGCACAGTCATTCCGCGGGACTGCGCCACGGCCGTCGGCTCGTCGCGCAGATCCGCCGCCAGGTCGACGCCCGCTGGCCGGCGCTTCGAGTGCGCGACTGGCCGGACTTCCCCGTCCGGGGATACATGCTCGACGTCAGCCGCGGGCGGGTGCCCACCCGGCAGACCCTCCGGCGGCTGGTGGATCTGCTGGCGTCGGTGCGCGTCAACCACCTGCAGCTGTACACCGAGCACACCTTCGCCTATGCTGCGCACGAGCCGGTGTGGCGCGACGCGTCGCCGTTGACGCCCGACGACGTTCGCTGGCTCGACGATCGCTGCGCCGAGGCCGGAATCGAGCTGGCCGCCAACCAGAACTGCTTCGGGCACCTGGAGCACTGGCTCGTCAAGGAGGACTACCGGCAGCGCGCCGAGATGCCCGACGGGTTCGAGCTGTTCGGGCAGCGCCGTCCGGCCTCCACATTGGCGCCTACGCCCGACAACGCCCGGTTCGCCCACGAGCTGCTTGCGGAGTTGCTGCCGCTGTTTCGCGGCAAAAAAGTCAACATCGGCTGCGACGAGACCTGGGAGCTGGGCCGCGGCGCCAGCGCCGCCGAGGCGCGCGCCCGCGGCAAGGGACGCGTCTACCTCGACCACCTGCGGCGGCTGACCGATCCGCTGCTCGAGCGCGGCTACGAGGTGCAGTTTTGGGGCGACATCATCGCCAACCACCCCGATCTCGTCAACGAGCTTCCCAAGGGCGCGACGGCCGTGGCCTGGGACTACGAGGCGCCCTGGTCGGATCCGGAGCGGCAGATTCTGCTCGCCGACGCCGCCAGGCTCTTCGGCGCCGACCTCGACCTCGGCGACAAGATCAAGGGTTTCGCCCACACCGCCGCGCCTTTCGCCGAGGCCGACTACCCGTTCTGGGTGGCGCCGGGCACGTCGACGTGGCTGTCGCTTGTGGGCCGCATCGACAACGCCAAGGGGAACCTGCTCGACGCCGCCGAGGTGGGCCGCACGCGCGGCGCCGAGGGCTTCCTGATCGCCGACTGGGGCGACCGCGGCCACCTGCAGCCGCCGTCGGTCAGCTTCGCGCCGATCGTGTACGGCGCGGCGGTGAGCTGGGCGGCCGAGGCCAACCGCGACCTGGATCTGGCTTCGGCGCTGAACGCCGTGGCGTTCGACGACGACTCGGGCCGGCTGTCCAAGGCGCTGCTCGACCTGGGCGGCGTCTGTCGCCGTACCGGGCAGGTGGCCTTCAACTGCAGCCCGCTGCAGGCGGCGCTGGTCGCCGGACGATACGCCCTGGGCGGCCGCCCCGACGCCGACCAGACGCGGGAGGCGATCGACGACCTCGACGCGAACATCGCGGCGATCGCCGATTCCACCCCGGCGTGCGCCGACGCCGACGTGGTCACACGCGAGCTGACGGCGGCGGCCCGCCTGGCCCGCCACGGCGCGCTGCGCCTGCTGCGGCAGACCGGCGTCTCGGCGTGGGACGACGCGCGGATGCGCGCCGACCTCGACGAGGCGATCCGGCTGCACCGGGAAGCCTGGGCCGAACGCAGCCGCCCCGGCGGTATGGAGATCGGACTGCGGGGCCTGAACGCGACCGTCGAGTCCTATGGGGAGTGATCTCGTCGCGCCCTAGCGGGCGGTGTCGCTCCGCGTCCTGTCGAGCCGCGCCTGGGAGGTAACCCCCTCCCCTAATTTCAACCCTGCCATCCGACTGTGACATTTAGACGGTCATCGATACCGGCAGCCAACGTCCCGGCGGTGACGACCACGGCTTGACAACTCTCTAACCCTAGAAGTACTATGCATTGCAGTTCTAGGGTTAGAGAGTGAAGCATGCGCATCGCCAAGGACCTCGTCGCCGCCTCGGCCACACCGCTTGTGCTGGGCATCCTCGCCGAGGACGAAAGCTACGGGTACGCGATCCTCAAGCAGGTCAGCCAGCGGTCGGGCGGCCAGCTGGAGTGGACCGAGGGCCTGCTCTATCCGTTGCTGCACCGCCTCGAGCGGCTCGGTCATGTCGAATCGACCTGGCGTACACCGGCTGGCGGCCGCCGACGCAAGTACTACCGCATCACCGACCAAGGCCGGGCCGAGCTCGCCGAGCAACGGCGGCAATGGGCCGCCGTCGTCGAGGCGCTGCGGGGAACCTGGAACGCGTCGCGATCGTTCGACCCGATCGCGGCGCCCGCGTGGGAGGGCTGACCGATGACCGCCGACGGCCACGCCGATCTGGAAACCCAGATCGCCCAGTGGCGCACCTACATGCTTCGCCGCCGCCACATCCACGACGCCGACGTCGACGAGCTGGAGGACCACCTGCGCGGCCGGATCGCCGATCTGACCGAGACGGGTCTGCGTCTCGACGAGGCTTTCCTCATCGCCGTCAAGCGCATGGGCAGCCTCGACGAGCTGTCGCGGGAGTTCGCGCGCGAGCATTCCGACCGGCTGTGGAAACAACTGGTGCTGACGGCCGGGCCCGATACGCCGGCGGCCGCCGCGCCTCGGCGCGACCTGCTGGTCATGATCGCCTGTGCGGCCGCCGGCGCGATCGCCCTCAAGGTCCCCTCCTGGTTCGGTCTCGACTTCTCCGACGACGCGGATTTCTACGCACGCAACATGAGCCTGTTCGCTCTGCCGCCGCTGGCGGCCTACTTCGCGTGGCGGCGCCGGCTCGGCTTCGGCCCGATCGGCGTGCTGGCGTCGCTGTTCGTCCTCGGCGCGGTCGGCGCCAACGCATACCCGCTGGCCGGCGACGCCCAGACCAGCGTGCTGACGGCGATCCACCTGCCGCTGGCGCTGTGGCTCGTCGTCGGCGTGGCATATGCGGCCGGCGACTGGCGATCAGAGCGCAAACGGATGGACTTCATCCGGTTCACAGGAGAATGGTTTATCTACTTTGTCCTGATAGCGCTCGGCGGCGGCGTGCTCACCGCGTTCACGATCGGCACTTTCGACGCCGTCGGCCTCGATGTTTCGACGTTCGTCGATTCGTGGCTGCTGCCGTGCGGAGCCATGGCGGCCATCGTGGTGTCCGCGTGGCTGGTGGAGGCCAAGCAAGGCGTCATCGAAAACATGGCGCCGGTGCTGACCCGCGTCTTCACGCCGCTCTTCGCCGCCACCCTGCTGGCCGTCCTGACCGCAATCGTCTGGACCGCCAGCGGCGTCGACGTCGAGCGCGACGTGCTGATCCTCTTCGATCTGCTGCTGGTCGTCGTGCTGGGCCTGTTGCTGTACTCGATCTCCGCCCGCGACCCAGCGGCCCGGCCCGGCGTCTTCGACTGGCTGCAGCTCGTCCTCGTCGTCAGCGCTCTCCTCATCGACGTCATGGTGCTGCTGGCCGTCACGGGTCGCATCACCGAGTGGGGCTTCAGCCCCAACAAGAGCGCCGCGTTCGGCGAAAACGTCATCCTCTTCGCCAACCTGGCAGTCTCGGCGTGGCTGTTCCTGGGGATTTCGCGGGGCCGCATGTCGTCCGCCCGCTTGGAGCGCTGGCAGACCAACTACGTCGTCGTGTACGCGGCCTGGGCCTGGACGGTCGTCCTCGCCTTCCCGCCGGTGTTCGGCTACGCCTGAACAGGTTCGTCGACGTCAATGGCCGCGGGCGATCCACTCCTCCAAGTGGGGCGCTTCGGCGCCGATCGTCGTGTCGTCGCCGTGGCCGGTGTGGACTTTCGTCGTAGGCGGCAGCGTCAGCAGGCGCTGCCGGATCGACTCGACGATGAGGTGAAAGTCGCTGTAGGAGCGGCCGGTGGCGCCGGGGCCGCCCTTGAACAGCGTGTCGCCGGTGAAGACCGCCTTGATCGCGGGCACATACAGACACACCGCGCCGGGCGCGTGCCCCGGCGTGTGGCGCACATGGGCTTCGACTCCGGCGACCTCGACGACGTCGCCGTGGGCCATCTCGCGGTCGGGACGGCGGTCGGGGTGGGTCATCCTCCACAGCACGTCGTCGTCGGGATGCAGCAGGATCGGCGCCGACGTCGCGTCGGCCAGCCGCGGAGCGGCGTTGACGTGGTCGTTGTGGCCGTGGGTGCACACGATCGCCACCACCCTGCGCTCGCCGACGGCCGAGGCGATCGCCTCGGCGTCGTGCGCGGCGTCGACGACGACCACTTCGGCGTCGTCGCCGATCAGCCAGACGTTGTTGTCCACTTCCCACTCGCCGCCGTCGAGGCGAAACACCCCTGAGGTGACGACGCGCTCGATGCGGGCCTTCACAGCGCCACCACCGACCGCAGCACGTCGCCGCGCTTCATGCTCTCGAAGGCCGCTTCGACGTCGTCGAGTCCGATCGTCTCGGACACGAACGCGTCGAGGTCGAGCCGCCCCTGCTGGTACAGGTCGATCAGCATGGGAAAGTCTCGCGACGGCAGACAGTCGCCGTACCACGAGGACTTCAGCGCCCCGCCCCGGCCGAACACGTCAAGCAGCGGCAGCTCCAGCCGCATCTGGGGCGTGGGCACTCCGACGAGCACCACCGTGCCGGCCAGATCGCGGGCGTAGAAGGCCTGCTCGTAGGTTTCGGGACGACCGACGGCTTCGATCACCACGTCGGCGCCGTAGCCGCCGGTCAACGAGCGAATCGCCTCCACCACGTCCGCGTCGCCGGCGTCGACGACGTCGGTGGCGCCCAAGGCGGCGGCGCGGTCCAGTTTGCGCGCGTCGACGTCTACCCCGATGACGCGTCCCGCGCCGGCCAGCCGCGCGCCCATGACCGCCGCACATCCGACGCC
>JBOGDN010000041.1:0-6170 GCA_050742995.1 Stackebrandtia sp.
GAACTCGAGCGCCTGGCCACCCCGCTGCTCGAGCGGGCCGTCGCCGAGACGCAGCGCGTCGTCACCGCCGCGGGGCAGTCCCCCGATCAGCTGGCCGGGCTATTCCTCGTGGGCGGCTCCTCCCGCATGCCCCTTGCGGCGCGGCTGCTGCACTCGCAGCTGGGGATGGCCCCGACCGTCCTGGAGCAACCCGAGATTCCGGTGGCCGAGGGCAGCCTCGCCGCGGCCTTCCCGGCACAGCGCGCCGAAGCGCCGGTCACCCCGCCCGCCGCGCCGCCCGGCGCGCCCCAGGAGAGCTTCCTGGAGCCCGGGCCGCCACCCACGCCCTGGTACAAGAAGAAGTCCACCTGGATCGCGGCGGCGGCCGCCGCGCTGGTGGTCGGTCTGCTCGGCTGGTGGGTCCTTCACGACCCCTACCCGCAGCACGACATGCGCGACCAGCTGTCGCAAGTCGGCGAAACAACGCCTTACCCGGGCGGGGAGGACAGCGCCCCCACCCCGTACCCCCCGGCGATCGACGGCGAGACCGCTTACTTCCCCACCACCGCCGAGGAAGGCGTCGAGGTCACCGCGGTCGACGTCAACGACGGCGGCGACAAGTGGACTTCCGACCCGCTCGCGGTGGAAGATCTGAAGGAGATCCAAGCCGCCAACGGGATTGTCGTGCTCCAGGACCAGACGTACGACTCCGAAAAGCTGGTGTTCGTGGACCCCGACTCTGGCAAACGGCTTGAGTCCGTGGACATCGCCGAGGGCGACACGATCGATTTCGTCGGCGAGACCCTGGTGCGCTACAGCACCGGAGAAAGTCGCGTCTACGGATACGACTCCAAAGGCGACGAGCAATGGAACGTGAAGTTCGGCGAACTCGCCGTCGCCGACAAAGTCGACTCCTGGAAGGCGAACACCGAGCCCCGCGGCAGCGGCGAGATTGACGACGGCGGCTTCTTCGGGGGCGACCCCGAGCGCCGAGTTTGGGGCCTGGACGCCGACGGCACGGTCAAGGTGATCGACGCCGAAAGCGGCGACGTCGCAGTGGAGAAGAAGGTCGCTTCGCCCGACGACAAGTACTTCGCCTACGAGAATCGCCTTTTCGTCGCAAGCGGGACCACCGGGTACACGGTGACGATCTACGACCTCGAAGAGGATCTGAAGCAGATGGCCACCTGGAAACCCGAGGGCGGGGAGCTGAATCCCCAGTGGTTCGCAGTGTGCGGTGAGACGCGGATGTGCGTGCTTGAAGACCGCGACGGCGACGACACCACGATCGAGGGGACGAGCGTCTTCGACTTCGGTGAGTCGGAGCCGGGCGACGTGTGGACGAGCGAAGACGACCTGCTGGTGAAAAACGCGGAGGCGGCCGGGGAAACCGTGAAGCTGCAGATCTGGAACAACGCCGAAGACCAGAAAGTCTTCACCCAGCTCTACGACGAGGACTTCGACAAGCTCACGGAAGAGGACGTCGAAGGCGAGTTCCATCGGATCGACAGCGGCAGCTTCCTGCGGTACCCCTCAGCCACCGAAGTGGACACCACCGAGGTCGCAGACGTCGTCGGGCTCGGCGCCAGGGACGGCAAGGTCTATCAGCTCGGCTCTCAGCCGGAGCTGGCGACGTGCGCCGCCACCGACACCAAACTGGCCTGCGCCGGCGAGGGCGGATTCTCAATATGGAAGTTCCGAGACTGAACGCGATCAAGGACCGTTCGCGGCGGCCGAAGTGACAAGCCCGGTGTGGCCGCTCGGCGCCGTCGGGCTGTGCCGTGGCCGCGCGTCGACGTAACGGCGGGTGTTGACATGCCAGATGAGGACGGCGAATAGGTAGTTCTGCAGGTCGGTCACATATTTGTTCAGCGCCGTTTGGGCGTTGCCGTTGAGGTCGAGCTCGGCGCGCAAAACCGGCAGATCGGTGGCGATGACGTGCTCAAACTGCTTCATTCGAGCGGTCATGAGGTCGCTGACGACCTTGACCGCCTTCGACAGGGAGCATCCCAGGAAATTGCGTGTCACCAAGACGCTGTTGTGGAACTCGCCCTCGTATTCGGCTTCCTTTTTGTACGACGTGAGATCGTTGACCATGAAGGCATAGTCCATGGCCGCGTGCTCCAGCTCCTGAATCGGGCGGGAGGTGTAGACCTCCGGCGGGATCTGCCGCCCGTGTTCAAAACGGGCCAGGCTCATGATGAGGTCTGAGCCGAAGGTCCGACGACGCATCTCGATGAAGTCGATCGGATCGGGAATCCGGTGCTGGGCTTGATTGGTCAACTCCCACAGCCAACTGTCGATCATGTTCTCCACCGCAGTGCGAAATTCCCGGCGCACGTCGACGGCCATTGGACCCGCCGTACGCCGCCACACGTCGGACAGGCCGCGCTCCAGCGCATTGACAGGTTCGGGCGTTTCGGCCGAATCCACCGGCATGAACAGGGACAGCCGTTCGCTCTGCGCCACCGCCCCGGCAAGATCGCGGGCCGCGCCGAAGACCAGGGGATAGTAGTCGTCGGCATAGGTGCCCCAGGCCAGCCAGTCGGCCGAGGCGTTCAGCCGCGCGCCGTCGGCGTCGGGATCTATTGCGGCCGAACACAGCGCGTAGTCAAAGCCGTCGATCTGGGTCTCGGTCCAGATGCCGGGACCGGGCAGCCCCGGAACCGGTTGGTGCATGCCGACCTGGCGCATCCACGTCGCATTGTGCATCCGAGCGGAGTCCAGATGCGGATTCAACTGTGTCTTATATGGCATATAGAACGGGGGCGATGGCACCGGCTCCACCGGCTGGAACGGCACGAAGGTGAAGTTCCGGACACTGGCGAAGGCGAGCCGGGCCGCCGAGGTGCCCAGCCCGGTCGGACCGCCGAACGGCGACTCGGTGGTCTCGTTCATGTACCTGCTGGACCTCATGTGCCATTCGTGCCCGCCGGACTGCCAGTCCTGCAGGCCCTTGACGTACGCGGCGACGGCGAGCTGCTCCTTGAGCGGCGTGGACTCACTGGCCAACAGCGGCGGCACCTCGGTGAGGGCGGTGTTCTCGAACTGGTGCAGGCGCGAGGTAAGCAGTTCATTGACCAGCTCGGCGGCCTCCTGAGTGGTGTTGCCCAGGAACCGCTCGAAGACCAGGACCGCGTTGGCGTTCTCGCCCTCCTCCTGTACCTCGCGTTGATAGGAGAACAGGTCGTTGCGCAGATGCACGGCATCGGCGAAGGTGTCGCGTAGCACCTTCAGCGGACGGGTGGCCGCCAGCTTCGCCGGAACCTCGGCGCCGACGGCGTACTCGACGAGATTCGCCGACCACGGCGCCCCGCCGACCTTACGGCGCATCTCCACGTACTCGATGGGATTGGCGACCCGATCCTGAGTGATATTGGACAGTTCCCACAGCGACTCCATCATCAGATTGACGTTGCTGGCGATGAACCGCTGCCGCCAATCCCGCGACATAGCCGGCGCCGTACGCGTCCACAGGTCCGCCAGACCGAGCTCTACCGGATTGGTCGGCTCGGGCATCTCCTGGCCGTCCAGGGGCATGAACAGGTGCAGACGGTCGAGGTACTTCTTGGCGCCCTTGCTGTCGCGGGTGCGCTTGAACATCTCCAGGAAATGGTCGTCGAAGAAAAAAACCCAGACGTACCAATCGGTGATCAGGTTCAGCGCGGCGCCGTCGCAGTCGGGATGTGTGTAGGCGCAGAGCAATCCGTAGTCGTGCCGCTCGAGATCGTTCTCGTCCCAGATCAGGCCGCCGTCCCGGCGCGCGTCAAGCATCCCCATCTCGCGGGCCCATGTGAGGGCGTGCTTTCTGGCGGCCTCAAGGTGGGGGTTCAGCCGGGCGGGGTACGGCATGTAGAACAGGGGAAGCCTGAAAGGATTCTTTGTGGACACAGCACTCCTCAAGTCGAACCTTCAGGAGCTTCACGTTACGTGGGGAATCGGCGACTTTTGTGGGAATTCCGAGACTGAATCGCGATCGAGGGCCACTCGTGCGTCGTGCGCGAGCGGCCCTCGTCGGAGCTGGAGATGGGACTCGAACCCACAACCTGCAGCGAGGCGAGCTTGCGAGTCTCGCCAAAAGCACAGCACAAGACAGCTTCACGGCCCGGTGCCGATCGGAGCTGGAGATGGGACTCGAACCCACAACCTGCTGTTTACAAGACAGCTGCGCTGCCAATTGCGCCACTCCAGCAAATGCGCAGACAGTTTACGGCGCCTGGCCGCGTCGCCGCCGCGTGGTTTTCCGCGACGGTTCGGCAACAATTCTGCGGTCTTAGCCGCGACCCCCTTGGCAAGCGGCACGTGCTGCCGCTAACGTGTCTGACCAGCCCCGGCCGCAGGCCGAGGTGCTTTCTACTCGGATCGTCCGGCACGTTCCTGCCGGTGGAAGGACACGAAACTAAATATGGCTACGGTCACCTACGACGCCGCCTCCCGGATTTATCCGGGCAGCGACACGCCGGCTGTCGACAAGCTGAATCTCGAGATCGAGGACGGGGAGTTTCTCGTGCTCGTCGGCCCGTCGGGCTGCGGCAAGTCCACGAGCCTGCGCATGCTCGCCGGTCTCGAAGACGTCGACGAAGGCTCGATCTTCATCAACGACGTCGACGTGTCGAATCTCCCTCCGAAGGCCCGCGACATCGCGATGGTCTTCCAGAACTACGCGCTCTACCCGCACATGTCGGTGTTCGACAACATGGCCTTCGCGCTGAAGCTGCGTCGCACCCCTAAAGCCGAGATCAAGGAGAAGGTGGCCAAGGCCGCCGAGCTGCTCGACCTCACCGACTACCTGGACCGCAAGCCCAAGGCGCTGTCGGGCGGCCAGCGGCAGCGCGTGGCCATGGGCCGCGCCATCGTCCGCGAACCCCAGGTGTTCCTCATGGACGAGCCGCTGTCGAACCTGGACGCGAAGCTGCGCGTCCAGACCCGTTCGCAGATCGCCTCGCTGCAGAAGCGGCTCGGCGTCACCACCGTCTACGTCACCCACGACCAGGTGGAGGCCATGACCATGGGGCACCGGGTCGCGGTGCTCAAGGACGGTCTGCTGCAGCAGGTCGCCGACCCGCGCACGCTCTACGACGCTCCGTCGAACGTGTTCGTCGCCGGGTTCATCGGCTCTCCGGCCATGAACATCAAGACCGTGCCGCTTTCGGACGACGGCGCCAAGTTCGGCGACGTGACCCTGCCGCTGACCCGCGAGGTCCGCGACGCCGCGGGCAACGGCGAGGCGTCCAAGGAGGTCACCGTCGGCATTCGCCCCGAGAACTGCACCCTCGGCGGCGAGGACAGCGGCGGAATCGCCATGGAGGTCGACCTCGTCGAAGAGCTCGGCTCCGATGCCTACGTGTACGGCCACGCCGTGTACAGCGAGGGCGCCGAGCGGTTCGTGGTGCGTACCGACGGACGTTCCGTGCCGCGGCTGAGCGACACCGTGTACGTGGTGCCCGAGCCCGGTCGCGAGCACGTCTTCCACGCGAAGTCCGGCGAGCGCATCGGCTGACGAACGAAGCGAAAAGCGGGGCGGCCCGAAGTGAAAACTTCGAGCCGCCCCGCTTTTATGTTTCGCTGAGCTTCGGCCTCGTGCCCTACGGCAGCGGGACGGTCAGAACCGCCGGCGCGCCGGCGAGGGTGGAGTCGACGTTGTTGACGTCGACGCCCTTCAGGCTCAGGCTCCGCAGACCGTTGCCGACGACGTCGCCGCCGAAGGGCGCCTGCGCGGCGCTCGACGTCGGCTGCTCTTCCTCGGCGGCCCCGCCGCCGAGAACGCCGTTCGGCAGGATCTCGGTGACCTCGACCTCGACCTCGGTCGGCATGGAAATCTCCTTGCCGGACAGCGGCAGGTTCTCGGTCTGCGACGCGTCGGCGTCGGCCGAGCCGGCGCCGAGGATACTGACGGCGTCGACTTCGGTCGACAGCGGGAACTCGATCGCCTGGCTGGTCAGCGGCAGGTCCTCCTGCGAAGCCACGTCGCCCTCGCCGGGGTACAGCACCACCAGTTTGTGGTGCGCGCCGACGCTGAGGTTTCCTCCTGCAGTGTCGAGGTCGCTGACGTCGAGCTCGCCGCCGACCGGCTGCTCGATTTGGCTGCCGGTCAGCGGCAGGTCCTCCTGCGGAGCCACGTCGCCGCGCAGTCCGCCGGCGGTCTGGCCGCCGAGCGGCGCCGAGCCGAGCAGGTCGGCGCTCATGCCGCC
>JBOGDN010000042.1:0-4661 GCA_050742995.1 Stackebrandtia sp.
TCGGCCCGATCGGCGTTTTCGCGTCCGCGGTCGTCTCCACGCCGTCCAGGGGCCCCGCCGGCCGGCAGCGCGCCGTGGACGATCCGTACAGGCGGCGTTGGGGACCGGTCAGCGGTCAGCCCGGGGAGCGGGCCGCCGTGATCGCCAATATCGCCCGTTCCAACGCGTAGGCGCGGTCTTCGGCGCCGCCTTTGACGGCCGCGTTGAGGTCGGAGGCGACGCCCATCGCCGTCACCAGCCCTTCGGCGGTCCAGCCGCGCGACTGCTGCTGGGCTTTTTCCACCTGCCACGGCGCCATTCCCAGCGAAGACGCCAGCTGGTACCCGCTGCCGCGGGCGCCGGCGACCTTCGCCACGTTGCGCACGCCGGCGGCAAGGGCGTCGGCCAGCGGAACCGGGTCGAGCCCCACCGACAGCGCCCACCGCAGTCCGCCCAGCGCGGCGGCGGTGTCCCCTGTGACGGCGGCGTCGGCGACGGCGAAGCCGGTGACTTCGGCGCGGCCCCGGTAGTACTTCGTGACCGAGTCCACGGTGATTTTTCCGCCCACGTCGGAGACCAACTGGGAGCAGGCGGCGGCCAGCTCGCGCAGGTCGTGGCCGAGCGCGGTGATCAGGGCCTCCGGCACTCCGCTCGCCGGCTTGGCGCCGAGTCGGCGCAGCTCCTCGCGCACGAACACGACCCGGTCGGAGGCTCGCTTGAGCTTCGCCGCCGTGACCACCTCGGCGCCGGCCTTGCGCAGTCCGTCGGCCAGGGCCTTGCCTTTGTTCCCTCCGGCGTGCACGACCACAAGGCGGACGTCGGCGGCCGGCGTCGCGGCGTATTCCAGCAGCGCCGCGGCCAGGTCTTTCTTGGCGTCTTGGGCGCTTTCGACCACCACGACGCTGCCGCCGCCGAACAGCGTGGGGCCAGTCAGGGTCGCCAGTTCGCCGACGGTGAGATCTCCGGCAGCGGCACGGTGCACCTGCACGTCGGGGTCGGCGACGCGGGCCGCGGAGATCACCTCGCCGGCGGCGCGTTCGGCCAGCAGTTCTTCGTCGCCGAGCACCAGCCGCAACAGGGGAGCCGTTGTCATGAAGCCATCTTGTCACCGCGACGGCGAAGTCATGACCGCCAGGCCGTCGGCGACGGCGATCACCGCCGCGTCGCCGTCGCGGTCGGTGCGCAGGATCGTCGCGCCCTGTCGGCGCAGCTGCCGCGTCACCGTCGGGTGGGGATGGCCGTAGTCGTTGTCCCGCCCCGCCGACACCACCGCGACGGTCGGGGACGCGGCCTCGAAGAACGCGGTCGACGAGTACGCCGAACCGTGGTGCGGCGCCTTCAGGACGTCGACGTCCAGATCGGCGCCGGAGCCGAGGAGCGCTTCCTGGGCTTCGGCTTCGACGTCCCCGGTCAGCAAGACGGCGACTCCGTCCACGACGGCGCGCAACACCAGCGAGTTGTTGTTCGAGTCGGACCGGGTTCCCGCGAAACCCTCGCCCGCGGCCAGCACCTCAAGTCGGACTTCTCCGACGGTCAGCCGGTCGCCCGTCTGCCGGGTGAGCACAGTCGCGTCGCCGGAGGCGGCCTCGTCCCGTGCGGCTTCGACGACCTGACGGCGGCCGGCGGCGGGCTCGACGTCATGCGGCCCCAACACCGCGTCCACACGGCGGCCCTGGTACACACCGGCGACTCCGCCGACATGGTCGGCGTGGTAGTGGCTGATGACCAGCAGCGGCACGTGGTCGATTCCCAGCCGCCGCAGGCAGTCGTCGATCTCCGTCGGGCTGGGCCCGGCGTCGACGACGACCGCGCTCCCTTCGGCGCCGGCGGCCAGGACGAGCGCGTCGCCCTGCCCCACGTCGCAGGCGGCAAGGAGCCATCCGTGCGGCGGCCAGCCTCCGTGCCACAGCCGCACCGGCGCCAGGCCGACGACCAGGCCGATCGCGACGACCGCGACTAGGCGGCGAGCCAGCCGGCTGCGCACGACGAGCAGCGCCGTGACTAGCAACGCCGCCAGCAGCAGCGCCCATCCGACGGTGTCCGGCCACGGCAGGCTCCCTCCCGGCGCCCGTGCGCCGTGGCGGGCGACCAGCACCAGCCACTCCGCCGGCCAGGCGGCCACGCGGACGACAAACTCGGCGGCGTCTGCCGAGACCGCCGACACGACCGCGGCCACGACGCCGAGCACCATGACTGGCGCCGCGGCCGGCGCCGCCAGGATGTTGGCTGGTATCGACACCAGGCTGACCGCGCCGGTCATGGCCGCCAGCTGCGGCGTCACCGCCAGTTGAGCCGCGGCCGGGACCGCGACGGCCACTGCCGCCCACCGTGGCCAGCCGCACTCTTCCAGACGACTGGACCACGAGGTGACGAAAAGCATCAGCCCGAACGTCGCCGACACCGACAGCGCGAACCCGGGTTGGTTCGCCAGATCCGGGTCGGCCGCCACAAGCACGATGACCGCGCACGACAACGACGGCAGCGCCGACGCGAGCCGCCCGGTGACGATCGACAACAGCGCGATCGACCCCATGACCGCCGCCCGCAGCACGCTGGGGGTGGGGCGAACCAGCACCACGAAGCCCACGATGACGACGAGACCGACCACGAGACGCGTGCGCGGCCCGGCGCGCAGCAGCGTCGCCGCGAGCAGCGCGGCCCCCGTGACGATCCCGACGTTAAAACCTGAGACCGCCGTCAGGTGGGTCATCCCGGTGATCTGAAAATCGGCCTCGACGTCGGGTGCGAGGTCTCGGGTGTCGCCGATGGCAATGCCGCGGATAAGCCCGGCGACGTCGTCGGGAAGGTCGGCGCAGGCCGCGGCCAAGCCCTCGCGCAACACGCCGGCGGCGGTCTGCCACCACGGCGGCTCGCCGAGCAGCTCGGGCGGCTCGTGCGTGTTCAGGATCTCGGCGGTCAAATCGGCGCGATCCCCCGCCTCGGACAGCGTTCCGACGACCTCCAGGCGCTGCCCAGGCAGCAGCTCGCTCCACACGTCCGCATCGGCGTCGGCGCCAGAGCCTTCAGCGCTAGAGCCTTCGGTTTGCTTCCGGCTGGCGCCGTCGGCAAACACCACCACGCGAACGTCAAGCCGCACATGACGATCGCCGTACGTGACCTCCTTAAGAGTCGCCGGAAACCACATGGTCGCGTCGGTCGAGTCTCGAGGGCGGCGCGGATCGTCGTCGACCTGGACGACCGCGGTGACGGTCTTCCCGGCTTCGGCCCACTGCCGCAGCGGCTCGGCGTCTCTGACTGCCACCTGAGCCGCGGTGACGGAGGCGCCGCCGAACACTCCGACCGCCGCCACGGACGTCAGGAGCGGCAACAGCCGAAGCCAGCCCGAGGTCGCTCTTGTAGCCGCCGTCCTGCGCCTGCCCCATGTCGCGACCGCCGCCGACGCCGCGAACAGCGCCAGCCCGACGCCCCACCACGCCGAAAGCCTTACGGCGACCAGAGACCCTCCCCAGACGCCGGCCGCCAGCACCGCGAGACGCAAGTCCGCCGGATCACTCTGCCGCGATCCCACGGCGCCGCCGCGAACCCATTGTCGAACAGGCACCGCGTTGCTCCCCCCACCCACCACATCCGGCTGCCCTTCACGTCGGGCGGCGGGGTGCGCTGCCTTCGCGGTCACCGCGCCTCGCCGCCCGACGTCAGAGTTCTAGACGGTCACGAGATCCGAGATTTTCTCCAAAGTGGCCGGACCGATGCCGCTGACCTCGGTGAGCTGCTCGACTGAGTCGAACCCGCCGTTTTCTTCGCGGAACTCGACGATGCTCGCCGCGGTCACCGGGCCGATCCCCGGAAGCGTGGCGAGTTGCTCCTCGGTGGCCTGATTGATGTTCAGCGGCTCGCCGTCCGTCGGCTCGTCTCCGGGATCGTCTGTGGGCTCGTCCCCCGGTTCGCCGTCGGGATCTTCGGCGTCGCCGCCCACGACGATCAGCTCGCCGTCGCTGACTTTTCGCGCCAGGTTCAGATAGCCGGCCGATTCCGTCTCGGGGGTCAGCCCTCCCGCGGCCTCGATGGCGTCGGCGACGCGAGCTCCGGCCGGCACCTCCACGAGGCCGGGCTCGACGACGTCGCCGACGACCGACACCATGACCGACGTTCCGCCGCCCGCGCCGGACTCCTCGGCTTGTGCCACCGCGAGTGCCGTCGGCGCGGGTTCCGGCCGCGGCCACGAGAACCACGCCACGGCCGCTGCGACAACGGCGACGACGACCATGATCACGGCGAACATTCCTCGCGTCCTTCGATCGAAGTGGAGTCGCGCCCCGAACAGCCCCAACGCCTGCGCCAGGCGGCCCCGCGTGGGTTCGTGCCCCTCGGGGCCGCGAGGTTCGCCGGTTCGCACGTCGACGACCTCGACGCAGGACTCCGGCCCCGCGGCGCCGGCGCGATGCCGCCCCGCCGCAAGACGCGCCAGGCGAGCGCCGAGCCCGTCGGCGGACCCGGCCGGTTTCGAATGGTTTTCACTGGTGGCGCCCCGCACTGCGGGGTCATAAGTGGTGATGCTCATGCCGGGATCAACGGCGCGATCGGGCCGTGGTCACCGCCGACATTCCGGGCCTGTGGATAACCCAACCCTTGTGGATAACTTTTCGCGAAACAACCCATTCGCCCCATAACCTCGCGCCAAACGCCCGATGCCCCTGCGGGGTGCGGGGTGCGGGGTGCGG
>JBOGDN010000043.1:0-2695 GCA_050742995.1 Stackebrandtia sp.
ACGCGCATCTGCTTGTCGCGCGTGTCGTCGGCGACGCCGTAGACGTAGGTGTAGCCGTCGTTGCTCTGGCTGGTCGGCACGATCGCCGCGCCCCAGGCGGTCTTGCTCTGCGACGGCAGTTCCTCGACGGCGACCGGCGTGCTCAGGTCGTCGAGGGAGAACGTGGCCGCCACGTTGCGGCTGACGCTGAAATCCCAGCCGGCTTCGCCGGCCTTCTCGTACTCCCGGTACACCACTTGGAGTTCGGGTTCGCCGTTCGCCCCGGCGATCATGCCGTCGCCCGACCAGAACCAGGCGCCGTCCTTGGACGGCGGCATGATCGCCTCGGGGTTGTCGGCGTCGCCGCCGTGGACGGTGTCGAGCCGGTCGCCGTCTTGGACCACGAAGGTGTTGTTGATCATGGGCGCCTCGACGGGTCGCGTGCCGTCGGCGTCGAGCGGCCCCATGTAGGTGTCGGAGAACAGCCACAGCGTTCGGCCGCCGGGAAGCTCCACAGAGTACGTGGAGTCGGCGCCGGTCCAGCCGTCCGGGGTGGACGCGGCGTAGTCGTTGAAGGCGGTTTCGGGCGCGGCCTGGGGCTGCGGCGATCCGAACGCCGGCGTCTGCGCCCGGCAAGGCTGTTCGTCCGGGTTCGCGCCGCCGAGAGCCGACGCCTCCCCCACTCCGATCGCGGCGAGCCCCAGCGCGATCGCGCACGGCACGACAAGACGTTTCACGGCAAAGCCCCCGTTCGGCGAATTCAACCCCTGATTCACGGGCAGCTTGCCACAGCCGTTCCGAAGACCCCCCCTATAGAACCTGCGCGATGAGCGCAGTCACACGTCAGGGGTTTCTGAGGCGCCTATCGCGGCGACGGCACGAACGTGTCGAACGGGATGCGTATCGGCCACGGCTCGTCGACGGAGAGCTCTTCGGAAAACTCGTGCCGCAGCGCGTAGCCGCCGAGCGGTTCTTCTCGCCGGAACACGTTGACGACGACTTTGGGTTCCAGGTCGATGCGCCAGTAATGCGGTATGCCCGCCTGGGCGTACTGGATCGGCTTGGCGAAGCGGTCCTGCGACTTCGTGCTCGGCGAGACGATCTCGACGGCGAGCACCACGTCTTCGGCCGCGAAGTGACTCGGGCCGCCGGACATCGCCGACGCGGCGACGACCGGCAAGTCAGGACAGCGGCTGTTTTTCAGGTCGAACCTGACGTCGACCGCCTGCGTCACGGCGTATTCCGAAGGACGGCCGCGGTGCAGCTCCGCCGTGAGCAACGCCGCGAGCAACTGATGATCCGCTTTGGGAGAAGGCATCTCGACGAGCACTCCGTCTACGAGTTCACGGCGCATGCCGTCTTCTGGGAGTGCGTAGAGGTCATCGACGGTCCACTCGCCGGGCAGCGGGTACCCGCGGTGGTCGTAGGCCGGCGCCATGGTCATCGCCAATCTCTCCTGCCTGCGGTTCGACCCCTGCGCTACGTCAAGCACAACGACATCTCCACCTGTATGGAGACCCCCCGACGTGCGTGATTTAGGCCATGCGTTCGAAATATCGGCACGTGTCAGGCGTCGTAGTCGACGACTAGTTTGTCGGTCAGCGGGGTGGACTGGCAGGTGAGGATGTAGCCGGCGTCTAGGTCGGTCTGGTCGAGGGCGAAGTTGCGGGCCATGTGCACTTCGCCTTCGAGGAGTTTGGCGCGGCAGGTCGCGCACACGCCGCCTTTGCAGGCGTAGGGGAGTTCGCCGCGGGCGGTCAGCGCCGCGTCGAGGACTCGCTGGTCGCGATGCATCGTGACCGTCGAGGAGCGTCCGTCGAGTTTGACGGTGAGCTCGGCGTCGCCTCCCTTGGCGTCTTCGGGCGGGGGCGGGGGGATCTCTTCGGCGTAGAACAGCTCGGTGTGCACCGCCGACGGGTCGACTCCGGCGTCGGCGAGGGCCTTTTGCGCTCCGGTGACCATCCCGTAGGGGCCGCACAGGAACCAGTCGTCGATCGTGTCGACGGGCACGAGTTCGGCGAAGACGCGGGCCAGTCGCGGCGGGTCGAGGCGTCCGTGCAGCAGCCGCGCGGGACGCTCCTCTCGCGACAGCACGTGGATGAGGTGGAAGCGTTGGGGGTGACGGTCCTTCAAGTCGGCCAGCTCGTCGGCGAACATGATCGTCGCGGAGGTCTTGTTGCCGAACAGCAAGGTGACGCGGCTTTCGGGCTCGGTTTCCAGGGCGGTCGCGGCGATGGACAGCACCGGGGTGATGCCGGACCCGGCGACGATTCCGGCGTAGTGGCGGGAGCGCGACGGGTCGAGCGGTGTGGTGAATCCTCCAAGCGGCGGCAGCAGCTCCACGACGTCGCCGACGCACAGGCCGGTGTTGGCGTAAGCGGAGAAGGCGCCCGAGGGGACCTGTTTGATGCCCACTCGCAACAGGCCGTCTCGCCGCAGCGTCGAGGGCGTGGAGCAGATGGAGTAGGAGCGGCGGATTTCTTCTTCGCCCTCGTAGCGGCGAAGCGTGAGGTGCTGGCCGGGACTGAAGTCGAACGTCTCGCGCAGCCGCTCCGGCACGGCGAAGGCCACGCTGACGGCTTCGTCGGTGAGGCGGTCGACGGCGGCCACTCGCAGCTCGTGCCATTGCGGCTTGTGCCGCTTCGGACGGGACAGGACGACGGCCATCAGTGCGCCTTCATGTGTGGGAACGGTTCGGTGCAGGAGCGGCAGCGCC
>JBOGDN010000044.1:0-1615 GCA_050742995.1 Stackebrandtia sp.
AGTTTCATGACCGCGTCATCCGCTTCCTCGACCTGCCGCCCGACTTCGTCATGACCGTCAGGATCGACCTCGGCCTCCTCGCCGTGCTGGGACGGCTGCGGGCCTCCGGCTACTGGCGGGCCATCAGCGACGAGATCGACGGCCTGGCGCCGCCCGCCACCGAGATCGGCCGCCGACATGCCGACTGGGTCGCCCGAACCGAGACGTCATCGTGAGCACCGCCGCCACCGACACCCTGACCGCCACGGCATACGCGGCGCTCCGCGCCGAGCGTGGCGACGTGTACTTCGACGACGACCTCGGCGCATGGCTGATTCTCGGTTACACGCCCGCCCGACAGGTTCTCGGCAGCGACGGGTGGAGCAGCAACCCTTCTGCTGCGAACGCGGCCCTTGCCACCGCCCTGGCTGAGGCGGGCGTCGACACGGAGATGTTCCCGCAGCTGATGATCTTCGCCGACCCGCCCGAGCACACGCGCTTGCGCGGCGCGGTGCGCTCGTCGTTCACGCCCGGCGCCGTTGGGCGCCTACGCGAGCGGATCGACGCCATCGCCGACGCGGCGGTGTCGCCCTTGCCGACGGGTCGACCGTTCGATCTGCTCGCCGAGGTTGCCAGGCCGTTCCCGCTGGCGGTCATCTCCGAGCTGCTGGACATCGGCACCGACGGTGCCGAACTGTTGTGGACGGAGACGCCCCGGTTGGTCAGGCTCCTGGACTTCACGCTTGAGCCGGAGTCCGTGGCCGACTCCGCGGCCGCGTTCGCCGCTCTGGCCTTCTACCTGCTCCCCCTCGTCGTCGATCGGCGCCGCCACCCGGGGGGCGATCTGCTGAGCCAGATCGCCGCCGACCCGAACATCGCCCCCGACGAGGTGGTGGTCACCGCCGTCCTGCTGGCAGTCGCCGGCCACGAGACGACCGCCAACCTCGTGACCAACGGGGCGCTCAGCCTCCTCCGGCATCCGGACCAGCTGGGCCGACTGATGGCGCAGCCAGCGCTGATGGAGCGTGCCGTGACCGAGGTGCTCCGACTCGATGGTCCCGTGCAGATCGTGGCGCGCACCGCCACCGTCGACCACCGGCTCGAACCACATCTCGTTCGGACCGGCGACCAGGTCATAGTCGTCATCGCCGCCGCCAACCGCGACCCCGCTGTCTACACGGAACCCGACCGCTTCGACATCGACCGCGGCGAGACGGCCGCGCCGCTGGCGTTCGGCTTCGGTCGCCATCACTGCCTTGGCGCGCACCTGGCTCGGGCGGAGACTGAGGCGCTGCTGTCTCGCTTGTTGCCCCGCCGGCCACGGCTCGTCGCCGATGAGGTCAGGTGGTCGCCGAACCCGACGATCCGAGGCGTCGAGGCCCTGCCCGTTCAGCTCGACGCTTGATGGCGGCGAACCTGTCCAGCTTCGTTCGCCCAAGCCTGAATCCGCCGATCGCGACCGTGTAGGGGCGTCGCGACGCGCTGAGTCCCGCGAAACGTGCCCTCCTGCAGGGGCGATGACGATCTCTCACCAGCAGGGTGGTCGTGGCGCCGGGAAGGGTGGCGGAAGTCCTCGCGCAGCTTTGTCAGGCGTTCCAGACCGTGTCCTCGGTGAGCGCCCTGTCCCGTCGGGAAC
>JBOGDN010000045.1:0-3837 GCA_050742995.1 Stackebrandtia sp.
GTCTGGTAGATTAGCATCGAACTCGCGACGAGGGAAGGGGCAAACTCGTGGAAATCAGGCACGCCGTTCATCCCAGCCAGGCCTCGGGATTCACCGCCGATCAGCTGCGCGAGCACTACCTGGTCGACGACCTTTTCGGCGGCGACGCGGTGCGCGCCGTCTACTCGCACCACGACCGCATGGCAGTCGGCGGAGTCGCCCCCGAGCCGGGCGTCTCCGTGGCGCTTCCCGCCTTCGAGCCCCTGCGGTCGGAGTACTTCTGCCAGCGTCGGGAGCTGGGCGTGATCAACGTCGGCTCGCCGGGGGAGGTCCGCGTCGACGGCCAGGCGCACCGACTCGACAACAAGGACGGACTGTACGTCCCCCGGGGCGCCCGCGACGTCTCCTTCTCCTCGGGAGACGAAGGGAGGGCGAAGTTCTATCTGGTGTCCACGCCGGCCCACGCAAGCCACCCGGCGGCGCACATCCGCTTCGCCGACGTCGCCGGCGTCCGGCTGGGCAGCCCGGAAGGGTCGAACGTCCGCACGCTGCGCAAGTACATTCACGCCGACGGCGTGCGCAGCTGTCAGCTTGTCATGGGGCTCACCGTCTTGGAGCCGGGCAGCATGTGGAACACGATGCCCTGCCACACCCACGATCGACGCACCGAGGTCTACCTCTACACCGATCTTCCCGACGAGCACCGGGTGGTGCACCTGCTCGGCCGCCCCGACGAGACGCGCCACATGATCGTCGCCTCCGACCAGGCCGTCATCTCGCCCAGCTGGTCGGTGCACACCGGATGCGGCACGCACTCCTACGCATTCGTGTGGGCCATGGGCGGCGAGAACCAACGCTTCGACGACATGGATCAGATCGCGATACGGGATCTGCGATGAACGACCGCCTCCCCGGCAAGGGACGCGAGCTTCCCGCCGGCCGGCGTCGGCGATCGGCGCCCGAGACGCGGGATCCGTTCTCCCTGACCGGACAAACCGCGCTCGTCACAGGCGCCCGCTCGGGGATAGGCGCGGCCGTCGCCGTCGGCCTGGCTCGCGCCGGCGCGAACCTGGTGCTCCTCGGCCGCCGCGACGACCTGGACGACACCGCGCAGGCGGCGCGCGGCTGCGGAAGCGTCGTCGAAACCTCGGCCGTCGACCTTTCCCGGCCAAGCCAGACCGAGACCGCCGTGCGGGAACTGCTGGCGCGACGTCGCGTCGACGTTCTCGTCAACAACGCCGGAGTGATCGAGCGGGGTCCCGCCGAGGAGGTGGACTTCGCGAGCTGGCGTGCAGTCCACGCCGTGAACCTCGACGCCGCGTTCTTGCTGGCGCGGGAATGCGGCGCCGAGATGATCAAGCGGGGCTCCGGAAAGATCGTCAACATCGCCTCGCTGCTGTCTTTTCAGGGCGGAGTCGACGTGGCCGCCTACGCGTCGAGCAAACACGCCTTGGCTGGCATGACCAAGGCCCTGGCCAACGAGTGGGCACGGCACGGCGTGCAGGTCAACGCGGTCGCGCCCGGCTACATCGCCACCGACAACACCGCGCCGCTGCGGGCCGACGCCCTGCGCGAGGCCTCCATCCGCAAGCGCATCCCCGCCGGACGCTGGGGCAGCCCCGAAGACGTCGTCGGGGCGACGGTCTTCCTGGCCTCCTCAGCGGCCGACTACGTTAACGGACACGTCCTTGTCGTGGACGGCGGTTGGATGGCGCGATGAGTAAGAGCTCCTGACTTTGTCCCGTTTCCTGCTGCGCGTCCACCAGGCGCGACGGTCCTTGCGAAGCGCCGTCGTTCGAGTTTTTACTCGCGGCGTTGTCGGCACTCCTGCATCCAACACCGGTATGCAGAAGCACCTCCGCCTTGCGACGCACTCGCCTGGAGGCCGCTCGCGACGGAAGAGGACAAAGTTACGAACTCTAAGGAGAGACGCGGCGATGAAAAGCAGCAGCCCCGGCAGCGGCAACGCGATCGACAAGGCCCTGGCCGTGCTGGAGGCGCTGCCCTCGCATAACCGGATCGTCGACATCGCGGCGCACACGGGGCTGCCGAAGTCCACCGTGCACCGCATTCTTCAGTCTCTGGTCGCCCGGCAGTTCGCCATCTGCACCGGCGACGGCTGCTACATCGGCGGCCCCCGCATCCTGGTTTTGGCCAGCCAGGTCATGGGCCGTTTCCACCCGGCCCAGCGCGCCGACGCGGCCCTGCGCCTGTTGCGCGACGGCACGGGATACACCGTCCACTTCGCACTTCTCAACGGCGACGAAGCGGTGTACGCGGCGAAACTCGAAGGGCGCAAGCCCTACCAGATGCCCTCCCGAGTCGGCATGAGCATCCAGCTGCACACCACGGCCATCGGAAAGGCCATCCTCGCGCAGTGGCCCGACGACAAGATCGCCGACTTCGCGGCCCGCAGCAAGCTGACGGCGCGCACGCCGCAGTCCATCACGTCCCTCGACGCCTTGAGCGCCGAACTCGCCGCCTCCCGCGAACGCGGATACGCCGTCGACGACGAGGAAAACGAAGCGGGGATCCGCTGCATCGGCGCGGCCGTCTACGGCCACACCGGATCCGCCGTCGGCGGGGTCAGCGTCTCCACCATCACCCTCGAACCCTGGAACGCCCCGGTCGCCGACTTGGCGGTCGCCGTCAAGGAAGCCGCCCGCGAGATCTCCGCGGTCCTGGGCGCGGGCCTGAACTAGCGGCGATTACCGCCCAGGGCCCTAAGGCGCCGGTCGGCGCCGCGGGAATGTCAATCCAGCGGGCGGCCGCGTCGAAGGTGTTCGCCGGGGTGCCGTTGAACGCGATCGCGGCGTCGGGAGCGTGTCGTCGCACCAGATTGAGCACCTGCTCGAACAGCTCGAGCTGATCTTCGGACGTCCGCACGCCGCCGCCGACGACGACGCATTCCCACGGTCGGGCACGCAAGGCGGCTTCGACGACCGCCGTCACGTCGTCGCTGCCGTCGAGGCCGAACAGGCAAGTCTGCACGCCGACTCCGTGCTCGGCGAATCGGGTAAGTCCCGCCTCGATCGCGTCGGCCACCGGCTTGGGGTCCCAGGGCCCGGGAACCCGATATGGATCGAGCCCGATCACGAGGACGCGGGGTGTCGGGGCTGTTGTGTCCACTCCTGGACCCTACGTCGCGAGTTTGGCGCTCGGGCGGCTAGTCCGTGATCGAGAATATCCAGTGGACCGAGCCCGATGAGCACGATAATCTGTAGCACTTTTGACTCGCTACGAGAGGAAGAGCCATGCGCGCGCCTGCCGCCCACCGCCGTCTGATCGGCGAGACGCTCCCCAAGATCTCCGAGGACAAGCGCATCACCGGGGTCGCACTTTCCGGATCTCTGGCGTCGGGGCAGTCCGACGACTATTCGGACGTCGACCTGATCCTCGTCGTCGAGGACGCGGCGTTCGAGGAAGTGATGGGGGAGCGGCTCGCCCTCATCGAGTCCTGGACGCCGTTGGTGGCGGGCGTCACCGGCGAGCACGTCGGCGAGCCGCGGCTGATCATCACGCTGGTCGGCCCGCCGCTCCTGCACGTCGACTTCAAGTTCGTCCGGTCCTGCGACTTCGGCGCGCGAACCGAGGACCTGGAGATTCTGTGGGACCGCGACGGCGCGCTGGCGCGTGCGCTGGCCGCCTCGACGCCCGCCTCCGACTCGCTTGACCTGCCCTGGATCGAGGACCGGTTCTGGATCTGGATCCACTACGGCGCGACCAAGGTGGCGCGCGGCGAGCTCTTCCAGGTCATCGGCTTTCTCGCGTACCTGCGCGACACGGTCCTCGGACCCCTGGCCGCGGTGCGCGCCGGCAATGCGCCGCGCGGCGTACGCCGGATCGAGGACGTCGACC
>JBOGDN010000046.1:0-14872 GCA_050742995.1 Stackebrandtia sp.
GGTGGTGGTCGGCCGCGACCCCCGCGCCTCCGGCGAGATGCTCGAGGCCGCGGTCTGCGCCGGAGTCACCGGCGCCGGCGCGGACGTGCTGCGCGCGGGCGTCCTGCCCACCCCCGCGGTGGCCTACCTCGTGGCCGACTCCGGCGCCGACTTCGGCGTCATGCTTTCGGCCAGCCACAACCCCATGCCCGACAACGGCGTGAAGCTGTTCGCCGCCGGCGGCAAGAAACTCTCCGACGAAGCCGAAGACCGCGTCGAAGCCGCCATGGGCGTCGACGCCCGTCGACCCGTCGGCGCCGACATCGGCCGTGTCCGCGACCTTCCCGACGGCGCGCACCGCTACGTCGACCACCTGATATCGGCCTGCCCGAACCGGCTCGACGGGCTGCACGTCGTCGTCGACTGCGCCAACGGCGCCGCCTCGGCCGTCGCCCCCGACGCCTACCGCCGCGCCGGCGCCACGGTGACCGCCGTGTGCGCCGAACCCGACGGCTACAACATCAACGACGGCTGCGGCTCCACCCACCTCGACGTGCTGCAAGAAGCCGTCGCCAGCGCCGGCGCCGACATCGGCGTCGCCCACGACGGAGACGCCGACCGCTGCCTGACCGTGGCCGCCGACGGCCAGATCGTCGACGGCGACCAGATCATGGCGGTCCTCGCCGTGGCCATGAAAGAAGCGGGCACGCTGGCCAACAACACCCTCGTGGCCACCGTCATGAGCAACCTCGGGCTGCACCAGGCCATGCGCGCCGCCGACGTCACCCTGGTCACCACCGCGGTGGGCGACCGCTACGTCCTCGAAGAGCTCGCCGCCGGCGGACACGCCCTCGGCGGAGAGCAAAGCGGACACATCGTGCTTCCCGCGCACGCCACCACCGGGGACGGCCTGCTCACCGCGATGCTGCTGATGTCCCGCATGGTCGCCGCCGGCCGCGGCCTCGCCGACCTCGCCGCCGTCATGCGCCACGCCCCCCAGGTGCTGCGCAACGTGCGCGTCGCCGACAAATCGGTCGTCCACAAGGAATCGATCAAGGCGCTGACGGCAAAGCACGACGCCGACCTCGGCGACGCCGGCCGCGTCCTGCTGCGCCCCTCCGGCACCGAGCCGCTGGTGCGCGTCATGGTCGAAGCCGACAGCGCCGACCGCGCCGCCGCCGTCGCCGACGACATAGCCGCCGCGGTCGCCGCGGCCGACTAACGCAGCCGCTCAAGCAGGTTCACGGCCTCCTCCACCGAGGCCGCCTGCGGCAGCGACGCCAACAGATCCCGCCAGCACCTTCGGTCGTGTTGCCACGCCTCTATGAATTCGACGCACAGCTGCGGCGTTATCCATCGAGAGGCCTGCTGCGCCGCCGCCAGGGAGTGGATCATCCGGTCGCGTTGGGCGTTGGCGGGGTGCCGGCACAGCTTGGCGAGTACTTCGTGGATCAGGCCGCGACGCACCATGTCGAGAAACCATTCCCAAAAAGCCATATCGGCTTCGGCGGCCGGCCAACCCTCGTCACGCAGCCAGTACAGTCCCTCGGCCAGGAAGTCTCCGAACTCCTCCTGTCGGGCGCGGTCTGGGTCGAAGAAGGGATCATAGTGCATCTGGCACGCCGAGCCTGTGACCGCGATTCCGGCGACGCCGCAAAGGAAGAACCAGTCCTCGTTATAGATGTCCGGGAAGAACTCGTCGACTCGGTCGGCGGCGATCGCCAGCATGCCTCCGCTGACGAATGTGTCCTGCCACCCGCCGGTCGCGCGGTGGGCGTGACACACCACCGAGTTGTCCGGGAAGCCGTGGTTTTCCAGGCCGACCGCGTCGTAGGAGTCGAGAAGACCGGCCGCGGCGCGCACGTCGGACGTGGCTATCCGGGTGATGTCGTCGTCGAGAAACAGCACGCGACGCCAGCCGAGCATGCGTCCCAACAACAGCCCGAGGTTGCGTTTCCCGCTGAGATCGCTGTCGTGCGTGAACTGCGTGTACTTGAGCCCGACCCGCGCTGAGCTGTGATCAAGCGGCAGCAGATCCGGACTGAAGTCGACGGCGTCCACCCTCACGTCCATGTCGAACCCAAGTCGGACGACGTCAGCGGCCCGGGACTCTCTGCTGCACAAGGCAAGCAGCTGACAACCCAACTTGTCCGCCAACTCGATTGAATCGCGCAGACAGCTGCTGCGCCGCACAGTGGGGACGACGACGGCGTCGATGTCGCCGAGCGGCGCGTCCTTCGCGTCCACCTGCGTGACGAGGTGCGCGTGGGAACCATGGTGGGCTTTCGCCAAGGCGGGAGTCGGGGATCCGGCCCGCTGGGCCGTCAGCAGAGTCAAGTCACGTTTCTCCGCTCGGTCTTGGAGATGGCGGTCTCGCTCCAGTCAGGAGTGAGCGGCTCGTCGTCAAGTATATCGATGCGGAAGAGGAAGCTGACCCTTTTCGCGTCGCCGAAACGGTCTTTCAGGTACTGCGCATTGCGGTCGCGGAAGCGGGTGTCGGTCAACGCGCGCACCGCGCCGAGCACGCCTCGACCGTCCACCGCGCTGCACCACGTGAAGGTGCGCTTGCGGTTGAACGGGTTGGGCATCCGCAAAAACAGCCCCACGTCGGAGATCAAAGTGCCGGTCTCGTCGTCGTATTCGGGGCAGACGGACTCCTCCTCGTGTGCGGGGTACGTGCCGTCGTCTCCGTTGCGAATGCTCGGCGCGAAGCCCGCGGCCCAGGAGTCGCCGCTTCCGTGCGAGAACTGTTGCATCGGAAGCGACCGATGTAGCCGCTTGATCCGCGGCGATCTGATCCAGTCGACCCCGGCGAGCAGCACCAGGTGATTGGTGAAGTCGTCGCGGCTCAGCTCGCGGTCCTTGCGCAGCAGCGCCTCGGCGGCGGGGTTGGCCGCGCAGATGTGCCCGTACAGCGCCACGAGGGAGTCCAGATCGGCGAACGAATAGAGTCGTCCATACAGCCGGTCCTCGTCGTCGGGGCTTTTCGCCTGAGCCACCAGGCGACTTGGCAGCTCGGGGCACACCACAGTGACGGGCTTGGCGTCGCCGAAATGCCAGGGTCCGCCCAGCACCGTCGTCGTCGGCGAGGCGGCGGGAACAGGTTCGGAGCGGCTGACCGCGCTTTGCCGCAGCCCGAACAGCTCGGCCTTCAACTCTTCGAACTTCCGTCGTTCGTCCTGGGTGAGGTCCGGCGGATCCAGCAGCCGGTCTGCGGATCGCCTGGTAGCGAAGAACCTCGCGTAGGCGTCGAGACGCTCTTTGGGCGGAAGGACGCGGCCGTCGGGGTTCTCCCACCCCGAAATCAGGGAATCTCTGACGCCGAAGACGTCGGCCAACTCGCGTTGAGTCAGCGAGACATTGGGCCGGCCGTGACGTCGCAGATCACGCAGCTTATGAGCCAGCATTGCGGTGGGATCGGCGGTCGGAGACATCACTTCAATCCTTCAATGGACTTCGTTGAATGCTCGTACTGTAGCAGGTCGGGAACTTAACGTCTATCGACGCTGTCAGATCCCGGACAAGCTGCCTGGTTGACCGACGTAGCTGCGCCCGTTACTATGAAGTACATAGAAGCAATTGAATTACACAGAACTTCAATTGAAGTTTCGCTTCTGCGGCGGTCGCGACCGCCTCTCGCATCCCGCGCAGCGTCGCGCAGGAAACACAGACCTCCGACAGACCCCCCGCGGCTACGGCAACTCCGCAGCCGACAGGGCCTCGTCCTCAAGGAGTCGTCATGCGCACTGCATTCCTTGCTAAGCTCCCCGACGCAACGGCCGCGAGCGCGGCGGCAGTCGAAGTCGGCGCGACACGACTGATCGTCATGGTCGTGCTCGTTGCGGCGGCGGCGATCGCGATCCGATCCTGTCGTCTCGCGCTGCAGCCTCTCACCGAGATCGTGAGGCTGGTCGTGCGCGCCGGAACCGCCGCGCTGGTCACCCTCATAGCGCTGCTGCTGGTGGTGGGAGTCGTTATCGCCAGCTACCTGTGACGGCCTGCTGGTCGACGAACATCTAGAGAGGATCAGCGTGGATCCGACGATCCGGGCGGCGACCGAAGAAAATCTGAAGTCGCTGGAAACGGACGACAAGGCAGAGTTCCCGCTTGCCGCCTGGGTCGAACGGCACCGCGCCGATCGGGGAAAGCTGTTCGTCGCTGTCGTCGACGAGCTGCCGATCGGGCAGGTGTACGTCTCCCTCGAAGACGCCGTCGAACCCGACCTGCGCAGACACTTCCCGCAGGCCGCCGTGATAGAGCGGCTGGAGGTCCGCAAAGGATTTCGCAACCTCGGCGTCGCCGGCCGGCTCATGGACGCGGCCGAGGACTTCATACGTCGCGGGAAACACGACCGCGACCGCTTCCGAGTCATCCTGGGCGTCAACGTCGACAATCCCGACCCGATCCCGCTGTACGAGCGACGCGGCTACGCCGAATGGCTGTCCGACGCATCGGGACTGCCAAGGCGGGTTGACACACATCGCATAGACGGCGAGCCTGAACGGTGCCGCGTCTTCGTCAAAGACCTGACCCGAGTCACGAACTCCGGCATCCGGTGAACAGCCGCCGCGGCCGTCGGAGACAATCTCACTCGTGGATCATCTGCCAATCAACCACCGGCTGCGCCCGTTCTGGCGCGTGCTGGCCTTTCTCACCGGCGTCTACGTGCTCGGCTTCGGCGTCTTCGGCTATCTCCAGACCAAGGACTCCGGCCTCGGGACCTTCGCCCGCGACGACCTGCCGACAGTGCTGGGACTGCAGACCAACCCGGCCTTCGCGATGCTCTCCATCGCGGTAGGCGCCGTCACCGTCCTCGCCGTGATCGTCGGCCGCAACGTCGACTTCATCGTCGACTTCGTCGCCGGGTCGATCTTCCTGCTGGCGGGCATGGCCATGCTCGGTCTCCTGCACACCGACCTGAACTACCTCGGCTTCACCGTGGCCACCTGCAACGTGTCCTTCGTCGTCGGACTCGTCCTGCTCACCGCCGGACTGTACGGACGCGTCGGACCCGAAGAAGCCGCCGAGGCCGAAGAGGAACGCCGCCACCGCGTCGTCGGCAGCAACCAAGGCGTCGTCGGCGACGCCTGAACCCGCACGCGTCGCACCGCCTCGCGCCCTGTCGGCGCGGGGCGGCTCACGCTTTCTTGGGGTCCAGCCCCAGGGTCGGGTTCGCCTCCAGATGAGACAAGCCGTTCCACGCCAGATTCACCAGATGCGCCGCGACGGCCTCTTTCTTCGGCTTGCGCGCCTCAAGCCACCACCGGCCCGTCAACCCGACCATCCCGACCAGCGCCTGCGAATACAGCTCCGCCAGCTTCGGGTCGAACCCCCGGGACTTGAACTCGCGACCCAAAATCCCCTCGGCCTGATGCGCCACGTCGTTGAGCACGCTTGAGAAGTTCCCCGACCCCGACATCACCGGAGAGTCCCGCACCAGCACCCGGAACCCGTCGGTGTCGTTCTCGATGTAGTCGAGCAGCGCCAACGCCGCCTGCTCCACCAGCTCCCGCGGATGCCCGCCCGTCAACGCCCGCGTCACCCGATCCAGCAGCGTGCGGACCTCCCGGTCCACCACCACCGCGTACACGCCCTCCTTGCCGCCGAAGTGCTCGTACACCACCGGCTTCGACACCTTGGCGCGCGCCGCGATGTCCTCGACGCTCGTCGCCTCGAAGCCGCGCTCGGCGAACGCCTGCCGCGCCACCGAGATCAGCTGCTCCCGACGCTGAGCCGAGGACATGCGGACCCGCCGTGAAGTCTCCTTGCCGTCGCTCATCCGCGTAGTCTGGCTTGCGGCTTCAAGAGCTTCTTCTCCAGCCTCTCCTGTTTCGGCCACCGCACGTCGGACACCCAGCCGAACTTTTCGAAGCACCAGATCGTGCGGGCCGTGATGTCCACCTGGCCGCGCATCACGCCGTGGCGTGCGCACGTCGGGTCGGCGTGGTGCAGGTTGTGCCAGCTCTCGCCGAACGACAGCAGCGCCAGCGGCCAGAAGTTCGAGGCCTTGTCGCCGTCGCGGGCGGCGAAAGGACGCTCGCCGTAGACGTGGCAGATCGAGTTGACCGACCACGTGATGTGGTGCAGCAGCCCCACGCGCACCGCGCCCGCCCAGAAGAACGCGGTGACCGCGCCCCACAGCGACCAGGTCAGCAGGCCGCCGATGACGGCGGGGGAGATCAGCGAGACCGCCATCAGCGGACCGAACAGCTTGTCGACGCGACGCAGATCCTTGTCGGCCAGCAGGTCGGGGGTGAAACGCTCCTGATTGGTCAGGTCGCGGTGAAACAGCCAGCCCACGTGCGCGTGGGCCAGTCCCTTGGTCAGGCCCCAGAAGTCCTCCCCGTAACGCCACGGCGAGTGCGGGTCGCCCTCCAAATCGGAGTAGGCGTGGTGGCGGCGGTGGTCGGCGACCCACTGGATCACCGGTCCCTGCAGCGCCAGCGAGCCGGCGACCGCAAGGCTCACCCGCACCCAGCGCTTGGCCTTGAATCCGCCGTGGGTCAGGTAGCGGTGGAAGCCGATGGTGACGCCCATTCCCGACACCATGTACATCACGAAGGCCAGCGACAGGTCGACCCAGTTCAGGCCCCATCCCCACGCCACGGGCACGGCGGCGATCAAGGCCGCGAACGGCAGCGCCACGACGAACCACAGCCCGATGAGCGTGCCGACGCTCTGTTTGCCGTCTGTCAAGGGTTTGGGTCCGGCGGCCGCGCTGGAGCGTACGGGTGCTGCCGCATTGGCTTGCGTGCTCATGATTCCTCGCCGAGTCCGGGTTCGCGTCGCGAGTTGCGCGAACGTGCGGGTAGAAAGACCGATCACGCCGTCGTGACGGATAGTCGCGAGTGGGTTGTTCCTACGCTTACGTCACCGTAACCTACGGAACCGTAGGTCAGAGGTAGGCAAAACCCCACCTTTTCTCGCCAATCCCGCCCGCGCCAAGACTTCGAAAGGCATCCTGTTTCGGGTGAGACACATCGTTGTGAACCTGACCGACGACCTGGCCGAGCGCCTGCGACGCGAAGCCGCCCTCCGCCGCGCCACCGCTTCCGAGGCCATCACCCAAGTCCTCGAAGAACACCTGGCCGGCCAACCCCTGCCCGCCCGAAAACCCCGCTGACCCCGCCTGGTGTCGCACCCCTCACGTAGCGTCGCGACGGTCTGACCCGCGTGCCGCCCGAGGGGGAAATCCGTATGCGCTGCCAAGACCCGCGCGCCGCCGAAGCCCGCCGCCTGCCTGACGAGGGTATGCTGGCATACATGAAGCGGACTACCGTGAAACTGCCGGACGATCTCGACGCCCGGCTGCGACACGAAGCCGCGCGTCGCCATATGACCATCGCCGAACTCAGCAGAGAAGCGATCGAGGCGTATCTAGGGGGAGGAAAGCGGCGACTGTTCGCCGCAGGCGCCGGTCGCAGCGGGGAGAGCGATGTTTCCGAACGCATCGAGGAGATCCTTCGCGCCGAAACGGAGCCGGCGACATAGCCGTCGTCGTCGACGCGGGCCCGCTGTACGCATATGTCGACGCCGACGACCGTCACCACGCGGCCTGCCTCGAACTCCTGGAATCTCACCCCGGTCCGCTTGTCGTTCCCATGCTGGTCGTCACGGAAGTGACGTACCTGATCTCCACGCGACTGGGCGTCGACGCAGAAGTGAGGTTTCTCGGCGACCTCGCTTCTGGCGCTTTCGCGGTCGAGCCTGTGCGTCCGGCGGACTGGCTTCGCATCGCGCAGCTGACCAGCATGTATCGGAACTTGCCGTTGGGGACGGCGGACGCGTCCGTAGTCACCGCAGCTGAACGCCTCGACATCACCGAGGTGGCGACCCTCGATCACAGGCACTTCACCGTGGTGCGCCCGAAGCACTGCGCGTACTTCGACATCAAGCCATAGCCGGTATGGCGGGTGCGGGAGACGGCTGGGAACAGGTAGCCTTATCGTCGCTGTGGTTCGAGGCACTCCGCGAGGGTTCGAACCCAATAATCCCGGATCGTCTAAGCAGGTAGGACAGCGGTTTTTGGTGCCGTATATGGAGGTTCGAATCCTCCTCCGGGAGCCAAGCTTCTGACCAGCGGAAATGCTTCGCAAGTATCGATCAGCATAAGTCTTCACAAAACGGGTTCTGGGTTCGAATCCTGGTGGTCCTGGCGCGCGGCGCTGCCGGGGGCGGGGGTCGGGGCTGTCGCTACCATGAGCGTCCATCCGCAGTCGCAGGCGAAGGAGCCGCACAGTGAGCGCAGGGCGCACCGTCGTGCTTTTGGCGGCGGGCATGGGGACCCGCATGAAATCGGCGACTCCCAAGGTGCTGCACCCGATGCTGGGGCGCACGCTGGTGGGGCATGTTCTTCACGCCGCCGCGCCCCTTGCCGCCGAGCGCACCCTTGTCGTGGTGGGCCAGGCGGCCGATCAGGTGCGGGAGCATCTGTCGCGGGCCGCGCCGAGCGCGGAGTCGGTGATGCAGGCCGAGCAGCTGGGCACCGGGCACGCGGTGCGCATGGCGATGGAGGCCGCGCCGGAGGTCGAGGGCACGGTCGTGGTCCTGTACGGGGACACTCCGCTGCTGCGGGCGCAGACGCTCGAGACGTTCATGGCGGCCCACGAGGCGTCGGGGAACGTGGCGACGGTGTTGACCGCCGAAGTGGACGATCCGGCGACGCTGGGGCGCATCGTGCGCGACGAGGCGGGGGAGTTCCGCGAGATCGTGGAGTTCCGCGACGCCACGGCGCGGCAGCGCGAGATCCGCGAGATCAACTCGGGGATCTACGCGTTCGACGCGAGCCTGCTGCGTCAGATGTTGGGCAAGCTCACCACCGACAACGACCAGGGCGAAGAGCTGTTGACGGACGTGCTGAGCATGCTGCGCGAGTCGGGGCGGCAGGTGGGCACGCACACCGCGACGGATCCGCAGGACACCTTGGGCGTCAACGATCGCTCTCAGCTGGCGGAGCTGTCGGCGATCATGCGCGATCGCGTCAACACGGCGTTGATGAAGTCGGGCGTGACCATGGACGATCCGGCGTCGACGTGGGTGGACGCGACCGCCTCGGTGGCGCCGGACGTGACGATCCGTCCGGGCGTGCAGCTGCGCGGCGACACGTCGGTGGCCGCGCACGCCGAGATCGGCCCGGATTCGACGTTGATCGACACGTCGGTGGGGGAAGGGGCCGCGGTGGTGCGGGCGCACACCGTCGGCGCCGAGATCGGGGACGGCTGCCAGGTGGGCCCGTTCGCGTATCTGCGGCCCGAGGCGGTGCTGGCGGCTTCGGCGAAGGTCGGCACGTTCGTCGAGGTGAAGAAGTCGCGAGTGGACGCCGGCGCCAAGGTGCCGCATCTGTCGTATGTGGGCGACGCGTCGATCGGGCCGGACAGCAACATCGGCGCGGGGACGATCGTGGCGAATTACGACGGGGTGGCCAAGCACCGCACCGACATCGGCGAAGCGGTGTTCGTGGGGTCGAATTCGGTGTTGATCGCTCCGGTGAAGCTTGAGGACGGTTCGTACGTGGCCGCGGGCAGCGCGGTGGACTCCGACGTCTCCTCGGGCGCGATCGGGGTCGCGCGCTCACGGCAGCGCAATGTGGAGGGCTGGGTGGAGCGCCGACGTCCGGGAACCAAGACGGCGCGAGCCGCTGAGCGGGCGAAACGTGACGGTGAGTGTGGAGATTAACGGCACAGCAAGCCGGGGGAGCCGCCGCGGCTGCCGCGGGCTTGGGACAGACTTGTCGCGTCGGGCGGACTGACGACCGGGCGCGAAGCAGAGGGTGAGCGTGGCGATGGCGGGCATTGCGGTGACGAATTCGAAGAACATGATGCTGTTCTCGGGCGGGGCCTTTCCGGAACTGGCCGCCGAGATCGGGGAGCATCTGGGGGTGGCGCCGACGCCGACGGATTCGTACGCGTTCGCCAACGGGGAGTTGTTCGTCAGATATAAGGAGTCGGTGCGCGGATGCGACGCGTTCGTGGTGCAGTCGATGTCCGTGCCGATCAACCGCTGGCTCATGGAAACGCTGATCATGATCGACGCGTTGAAGCGGGGGTCGGCGAAGCGGATCACGGTGGTGTTGCCGTTTTATCCGTACGCGCGCCAGGACAAGAAGCATCGCGGGCGGGAGCCGATCTCGGCGCGGCTCGTGGCGGATCTGCTGCGCACGGCCGGAGCGAACCGGATTTTGACGGTGGATCTGCACACCGCGCAGATCCAGGGTTTTTTCGACGGTCCGGTGGACCACCTGTTCGCCATGGAGACGCTGGCTTCTTATATCGGGGAGAAATACGAAGACAAGCCGCTTGCGGTGGTGGCGCCGGATTCGGGCCGGGTGCGGGTGGCCGAGCGGTGGACGGACCGGCTGGGGGGACGTCCGCTGGGGTTCATCCACAAGACGCGGGACCCCTTGCGGCCCAACGAGGTGGTGGCCAACCGGGTGGTGGGCGACATCGAGGGCCGGGTGTGCGTGGTGGTCGACGACATGATCGACACCGGTGGCACGATCGTGCGGGCGGCGGATCTGCTGGCGTCGGCGGGCGCGGCGGACGTGGTGGTCGCGGCGACGCATCCGATTTTCTCGGAGCCGGCCGTGGAGCGTCTGGCCAAGGCGCCGGTGAGCGAGGTGGTGGTGACGAACACGCTGCCGCTGCCGCCGGGGACGGACCTGGAGAAGTTGACGGTGCTTTCGGTGGCGCCGTTGGTCGCCAAGGCGATTTACGAGGTGTTCACGGACGGTTCGGTGACGACGTTGTTCGGAGGGCTTTCGTAGCCCGCGACGGCCTTGCGCCCCACTTGGTCGAGCGGACGAATGCGGCTTCGGCCGACAGGTGCGCTGGGCGGACAGTCGTGTAGACTACTGCGGTTGCCACGGCGAGGGCACCGGTCACGGTGCCGTTATCGACGCAGGTTAAGGGTTGTCGGCCTTCCGGCGCCGCACTCATGTGTCGAGCGCCAGTCATCTTTCGCGAACGTAATTGGAGCATTTCCGTGTCCGAGGTCCGTATCAGCGCCGAGCCCCGTACTGAGTTCGGCAAGGGTGGCGCGCGCCGTACGCGCCGGGCGGGGAAGATTCCCGCCGTTCTCTACGGTCATGGCGAGAAGCCGAAGCACGTGGCCCTGCCGGCGTTGGAGTTCGCGGCGGTGCTGCGCAGCGGCGGCATGAACCAGCTGCTTTCGGTGGAGATCGCCGACGGCACCAAGGCGTTGGCCCTGCCGAAGGCGTTGCAGCGGGATCCGCTGAAGGACACCATCGACCACGTCGACCTGCTGCTGGTCCGCAAGGGCGAGAAGGTGACCGTCGAGGTGCGCATCGAGTTCGTCGGCGAGCCCGAAAAGGGCGGTCTGCTGGTGCACGATCACGACACCGTCACCATCGAGGCCGACGCGACGGCGCTGCCCGAGTCGGTCGAGGTGTCCATTGAGGGCCTTGAGGTCGGCGCCAACGTCACCGCTTCGGCGGCGAAGCTGCCCGACGGCTCCGAGTTGATCAGCGACCCGGACATGGTGCTGGTCACCTCGACGCAGCCGCGCGGCGAGGAAGAGGAAGCCGAAAGCGAAGAGGGCGCCGAAGAGGCCGGCGAGGAAGCCGCCTCCGACGAGTCGAGCGAGTGACGGGACTGAACGTCCGCGATGCCCGCCGACGCTGAAGCGCGAGACGCCGCGTCAGGACAGTCGGCGTCGGATTCGCCGTACCTGGTGGCGGGCTTGGGAAATCCCGGCCCGAAGTACGCCGGCAACCGCCACAACGTCGGATTCATGGTCGCCAACCTGCTGGCGCAGAAGGTTGGCGGCCATGTCGGCGTCGACGCGGCCAAGAACTGGAAGCGGCACGGCAAGGCCCGGGCCGAGGTGTGCGAGGGCCGGCTGTCGCCGGGCGGTGCTCGGGTGGTGCTGGCCAAGCCGCTGACGTATATGAATCTGTCGGGGCAGGCGCTGGGTCCGCTCGCGACGTTCTACAAGATCCCCGACGAGCGGATCGTCGTGGTGTACGACGAACTCGACCTTCCCTATGGCGTAGTGCGTTTGAAGGCCAACGGCGGCGAGGGCGGCCACAACGGACTGCGGTCGTTGACGAAGGCGCTGGGGGGGCGCGGCTATCTCCGGGTGCGTTTCGGGATCGGCCGCCCGCCGGGACGGATGGACCCGGCGGCCTACGTGCTGCGAGACTTCGCCGCCGGCGAGCGCGCCGAGCTGCCGCTGTTCACGGAGATCGCCGCCGACGCGGTGTGCGAAGTGGTCGAATCCGGTTTGGAGAAGGCCCAGAACAAGTTCCACGCGCTTTCTTGATTTCCAAGTCTTAATTTCCGGCGGCCTTCCCGTTACGTCCTGTCGCGATTCCCCGTTAACACTGTGTCGGCAGTTGTTGGGGAGGCGAACTGTGGTCGCGACTCAGATGAGCGAAGCGCGCGTAGGCGCGCGGCTCGGGGGCGGCTCTCCGGGGTGGCAGCGCCGCTATGTGGTCGGCGTGATGTCCGCGGACGTGTTGGCGGCGCTTGCCGCGGCCGGCGTGGGGTTTGTGACGCGCTTCGGGGAGCTTTCGGTCTACAACCGCGGCTACGTGCTGGCTTTCGCGCTGCTGCCGCTGGGATGGATTTTGGCGCTGGCTCTCAACGGCGCCTATGAGGCGCGGTATCTGTTCGTGGGCACCGACGAGTATCAACGGGTGGCGCGCGCCGGGCTGGCGATGACGGCGACGACGGCGCTGGTGTCTTTCGCGTTCGAGGTGCCCACGTCGCGGGCGTTCGTGCTGATCGCGTTGCCGGCCGCGGTGGCGGTGTCGGTGGCGGCGCGCTTCGGGTGGCGGCGGTGGCTGCACACGGTGCGGGCACAGGGGCGGTGTGTGCGTCGGGTGGTGCTGGTCGGCCACGAGGGGCCGGTGGCGACGTTGACGCAGCAGCTGCGGCGTGAGCATTTTCACGGTATGAACGTGGTGGGCGCGTGCGTGCCTGGCGGCCGGGCCGCCGGGCCGCTGTTGGAGTTCGACGCGCGGGTGTACGGCGACTTCGGCGGCGTGGGGCAGGCGGTGGCCGCGGCGCGCGCGGACACGGTGATCGTGCTGTCGTGTCCGGAGCTGGACGGCGCGGCGCTGCGCCGGATGGCGTGGCGGCTGGAGCGCGGCGACGTGGACTTGATCGTGGCGAGCGCGCTTGTGGACGTGGCCGGCGCGCGCACGACGGTGCGTCCGGTCGACGGGCTGCCGATGCTGCATGTGGAGCACGCGCGGCTTTCGGGGCCGCGGCGGCTGGTCAAGGAGATCTTCGACCGCTGCGGCGCGGCGGTGCTGCTGCTGTTGCTGGCGCCGCTGTTGGCGGCCACGGCGGCGGCGGTGCGCTGGTCGTCTCCGGGGCCGGTGCTTTTCACGCAGACGCGAGTGGGCCGCGACGGCCGGGAGTTCGTCATCTGGAAGTTCCGGACGATGTACGCCGACGCCGAGCGGCGGCTGGTCGAGCTGGCGCATCTCAACGAGTCGGACGCGGTGCTTTTCAAGATCCGCGCCGATCCGCGGGTGACGCGGGCCGGGCGGGTGCTGCGGCGGCTGTCGCTCGACGAGCTTCCGCAGCTGTGGAACGTGCTGCGCGGCGACATGTCGCTTGTGGGTCCGCGTCCGCCTCTGCCGTCTGAAGTGGCGGTTTACCCCGACTATGTGCATCGGCGCCTGGCCGTGAAGCCGGGTTTGACCGGTTTGTGGCAAATTTCGGGACGGTCGGACCTTCCCTGGGAGGAAGCTGTGCGGCTTGACCTGCGTTACGTGGAACACTGGTCGCTTTCGCTGGACCTGGTGATCCTGGCGCGGACGTGCACCGCGGTGCTTCGCTCGTCGGGGGCCTACTGATTTGCCGGAATTTGCGGCTACATTTGTCTGGCGATGCTCTATTCAGGCGATGAGAACGACACGGCGCTGGCGCGAAGGCTGGCTGCCGAGACCGGTCGCGAGCTTTCGATGCTGCGCGACAAAATCGGATTTTTCGATCCCGACGTGCTGCGGCGCGAGGGAGATCTGCGGGCGCACGAGCTGCTGATGGACAGTCTGGCCGAGCTGCGGCCCGGCGACGCGGTGCTCAGCGAGGAAGGCGACGGCGAGCAGGGCCGCGCGGGTTCGGCGCGGCTGCGCGCCGAACGGGTGTGGATCGTCGATCCGCTCGACGGCACGCGCGAGTTCGCCGAGGCGGGCAGGGACGACTGGGCCGTGCACGTGGCGCTGTGGCAGGGCGGCGACCTGACCGCGGGCGCGGTGGCGCTGCCGGCGCAGGACAAGGTGCTGTGCACCGACGCGCCCCCTCGAATCGCACCCTGGGACGGCGGACGACCGCGCATCGCGGTGAGCCGGTCGCGTCCGCCGGAGTTCATGTCGGTGGTCGCCAAGGCCGTCGACGCGGATCTGATTCCCATGGGTTCGGCCGGGGCCAAAGCCGCCGCCGTGGTCACAGGTAGGGTGGACGCTTATGTGCACGCCGGCGGCCAGTTCGAATGGGACTCGGCGGCCCCGGTTGCGGTGGCACGCGCGGCGGGATTGCACACGTCGCGCATTGACGGCGCACCGCTTGTGTACAACAACCCCAATCCGAGACTTGACGACTTGGTGATCTGCCGCCAAGAGCTGGCCAAGCCGATTTTGGCCGCGCTGGCCGAGGTCATGTGAGCGGTAGTTTTACCGCGTCCGCGTCGCAGAGGAGTGATCGATGAACGAGTGCGACTACCGCGTCAGCCATCTTGACGCGCTGGAAGCCGAGAGCATATTCGTCTTCCGCGAGGTCGTCGCCACGTGTGCGCGTCCGGTGCTGCTGTTTTCGGGCGGCAAGGACTCCATCGCGATGCTGCATCTGGCCGCGAAGGCCTTTGCTCCGGCGCCGATCCCGTTCCCGGTGATGCACATAGACACCGGGCACAACTTCCCCGAGGT
>JBOGDN010000047.1:0-9202 GCA_050742995.1 Stackebrandtia sp.
CCCCTACACGGTGTGCCGGGCAGACGCCGACACCCGCTACCTGGTGCTGGAGCTGGGCGCCCGCAACGTCGGCGACATCAAGGCCCTGTGCGAGGTCGCGCCGCCGCACGTCGGCGCCGTGCTGAACATCGGCGTGGCCCACCTTGACGGCTTCGGCTCGCTCGAGGCCACCGCCCAAGCCAAAGGCGAACTCGTCGAGGCAGTGGGGCCCGACGGCCACGTCGTCCTCAACGCCGACGATCCGCGCACCGCCGCCATGACCGGCCGCTCGCGAGCGCCGGTAGTCACCTTCGGCGCGGAAAACCCCGCCTCCGTCTACGCCACGCACGTCGAATCCGACCGCGGACGGCCCAAGTTCACCCTGCACACGCCGCTGGGATCCGCGGCGACGGCCCTGCGCCTGCACGGACGCCACCACGTCGCCAACGCCCTCGCGGCCGCGGCCGCGGCCCACGCTCTCGGCATGTCGCCGGGCGACATCGCCGCCGCGCTCGGCGAAGCCGAACGCAAATCGCCGCGCCGCATGGACGTCTACACCCGCGCCGACGGCGTGACCGTCGTCGACGACAGCTACAACGCCAACCCCGCGTCCACCGCCGCCGCGCTGCGCGCCCTCGCCGAGATCGCCGACGGCCGCAAGATCGCCGTGCTCGGGTACATGGCCGACCTTATGGACGACGAGATCGACGCCCACCGCGAACTCGGCCGCAACGCCGCGCGAGCCGGCGTCGACGTCCTGATCGTCGTCGACAAACTCGCCGCGCCAGTCGGCGAAGCCGCGCGCGACCACGGCGTCGAGGTGATCGACGCCGCCGACCAGGCGCAGGCCGTCGAGGCGCTGGGGCCGCTGCTGCGCCCCGGCGACACCGTCTTGGTGAAGGCGTCGCGCTATCGCACCTGGGAGGTCGCCGACTATCTTCGAAACCCCCGGGCCCTGACTAGGGAGGCACACGCGTGAGGTCGGTCATCGTCGCCGCGTTCGTGGCCTTCGCCGTCTCGCTGCTGCTGACGCCGCTTGCGGCGCGGCTGTTCCGGCGACTCAAAGCCGGACAGCCGATCCGCGCCGACGGCCCGCAGCAGCACATGGGCAAACAGGGCACTCCCACCATGGGCGGCGTGGTCTTCATCGCCGCGACGGTGATGGCCTATCTTGCCGGTCACGGGGTGCTGCTTGCGCTTCCCGACGAGTACAACCGCCCGCGCGGCTTCACCGCCACCTCCATCGTGCTGCTCGGCCTTTTCATCTTTATGGGCGTCGTCGGGTTCATCGACGACTACCTCAAGGTGCGACGCAAGAACTCCGGCGGCCTCAACAAACGCGGCAAGCTCATCGGCCAGATCCTCGTGGCGGCCGGGTTCGGGTGGATCGCGTTGTACTACACCGGGTCCATCAACGCCACCGTCGCCAGCGACCACCTGTCGTTCGTCCGCGACGTGCAATGGCTGGAGCTGTCCAAAGTCGGCGCCGTGGTGATGTTCGTGTTCGTCGTCATCGCCACGTCCAACGGCGTCAACCTCACCGACGGACTGGACGGCCTGGCCACCGGCGCGTCCATCATGGCGCTGATGGCGTACGTGATGATCGCCTTTTGGCAATACCGCCACTGGTGCCCGCCGCTCGGCGACGCGCCGACGTCCTATTGCTACGACGTGCGAGATCCGCTGGAGATCGCGCTCATCGCCGGGGCCGCCGCCGGGGCCTGTTTCGGCTTCCTGTGGTGGAACACCTCGCCGGCCCAGATCTTCATGGGCGACACCGGCGCCCTCGGCCTCGGCGGGCTCATCGGCGGACTGGCGCTGGCCACCAAGACGATCCTGCTGCTGCCCATCCTCGGCGCGCTGTTCGTCATCATCACCTTCTCGGTGATCATCCAGATCGCCTCCTACAAGACCACCGGACGCCGCGTGTTCCGCATGGCGCCGCTGCAACACCACTTCGAACTGGCCGGGTGGAGCGAGGTCAACATCGTCGTGCGCTTCTGGATCATCTCCGGCATCGGCGTGGCCATAGGCGTCAGCCTGTTCTACGCGGACTTCTTGAAAGTGCAGGGCTGACGCGGTGAGCCGGTACCTGGTCGCCGGCGTCGGCATCGCCGGCACGGCTTCGGCCAAAGCACTCGTCAAGCGAGGTCACCACGTCGTCGTCTACAACCGCGAGGAGTCGCCGGAGCTGACGGCGTTGAAATCCGTCGCCGCGCGGACCGTCGTGGACGACGACCTCGCCGACGAGCTGGTCGCCTCGGTCGACGCCGTCGTGGTGTCGCCCGGGTTCCCGCCGCACCACCGGCTCGTCTTGGCCGCGCAAGCCGCCGGCGTGGAGGTGTACAGCGAACCGGAGCTGGCCTGGCGGCTGCGCCCGGAGTCGGCCGCGCCGTGGCTGGCGGTCACCGGCACCAACGGCAAGACCACCACCGTGACCATGCTGGCCTCCGTCTTGACCGCCGCGGGACTGCGTTGCGCGGCGCTGGGCAACGTGGGCGAACCTCTCGTCGACGCGGTGACCGAGGACTACGATGTGCTGGCCGTGGAGCTGTCGAGCCAGCAGCTGCACTGGTCGCGGGATCTGGCTCCGCAGGCGGGCGCGATGCTCAACCTCGCCGACGACCACCTCAGCTGGCACGGCGACTTCGACGCCTACGTGCGGGCCAAGACCGCGGTGTGGCGCGGCGCGGTCAACGTCGGCAACGCCGACGATCCGCGCGTGTCCGCGCTGCTGTCCGACGCGTCGGCGACCTCCAAGATCGAATTCACCCTTGAGCGTCCGCGGCCGGGCCAGTTCGGCGTCGCCGAGTCTCAACTGGTCGACTTCACAGGGGACCGGCCGCTGCCGCTGTGCCCCGTCGAGATCGTGCGCCCCGCCGGAGACCACAACGTCGCCAACGCGCTGGCCGCCGCCGCGCTCGCCCGCGGCCACGGCGTCCCGGCTTCGGCAGTGGCCGAAGGGCTCGCCGCCTACCGTCCCGAGCCGCACCGCAACGTCGAGATCGCCGTCGTCGACGAAGTGCGCTACGTCGACGACAGCAAAGGCACGAATCCACACGCGACGGCTGCCGCGATCGAGTCTTACGACCGTATAGTATGGATCGCCGGCGGACAGCTGAAAGGAGTCTCCGTTGACGCCCTTGTGGCCGCGGCGGCGCCGCGGCTGCGCGGCGCGGTGCTGCTCGGCGCCGACCGGGACCGCATCGGCGAAGCACTGACGCGCCACGCCCCGACGCTTCCGGTCGTCGACGTCGCGCGCACCGACGAGGCGGCCATGGCCGAAGCCGTCGACGCCGCGGCGGCGCTCGCCGAACCCGGCTGCGTGGTGCTGCTGTCGCCGGCCGCGGCCTCCTACGACATGTTCAGCGGCTACCCCGAACGAGGTCGCCGCTTCGCCGAAGCGGTGTCGGCGCTGTCCGGCGCCAAGTCGTCGCGAGCGCGCCCATGACGAGCGCGCCCTCCAAGACCGCCTCCGGTCCTCCCTACCTGAGAGGACTGTCGGCCCTGCGCGGCTTGATGAGCCGGCCGCTCGCCTCGTACTACCTGCTGCTGGCCTCGTCGGGACTGCTGCTGATCATCGGCCTGGTCATGGTGTTCTCGGCGACGATGGTCAAGGCCTATGAGGAAGAGGGCAACGCGTTCTCGGCGATCGTGCGCCAGAGCGTGTGGGCGCTGGTCGGACTCGTCGCGTTTTGGCTCGCGCAAAGGCTTTCGACGCGCACGTACCGCAGGATCGGGCAGCCGCTGCTGCTGATCGCGGCGATCCTTTCGCTGATCCTCGTGCTGCTTCCCGCCTCGAAAGGCGGCGCGTTCGGCACCGACGACCAATGGATCAACGTCGGGGGCTTCCAGTTTCAGCCCTCCGAGATCATGAAATTCGCCTTCCTGCTGTGGGCTGCGGCGGTGCTGGTCAAGGCCGGACCGAAGATCGGCCTGTGGCGCGAACTCGCGGTGCCGCTTTTCCCCGTGGCCGCGGTGTGCTTCCTGCTGGTGGGACTGAGCGACCTGGGCACGATGCTGGTCCTGGTGGCGCTGTTTCTCGGTCTGGTGTGGATGGCCGGGGTGAGGTTCCGCGTCTTCGCCGCCATGCTCGGCACCGCGGCCGCCGCGGCGATGGTGCTCACCCTCGTCGCCGACCGGCGCATGGGCCGCATCGTGTCGTTCCGCGACCCCGAAGCGCACGCCGACGACTGGGGCTACCAGGCGATTCAGGGCTACTACGCCATCGCCGACGGCGGCTGGTTCGGCGTCGGCCTCGGGGAGAGCCGACAGAAGTGGGAGTGGCTTCCCAACGGGCACAACGACTTCATCTTCGCCCTCATCGCCGAGGAGCTCGGCGTGGTGGGGTGCGTCGTCGTGCTTGTGCTGTTCATGGTGCTGACGTACTCGGGGATGCGCATCGCCTCGCGAGTCGACGACCCGTTCCGACGGCTGGCCGCCGCGGGCCTGACGGTGTGGATATCGGCGCAGGCGATCATCAACATCGGGGGAGTGGTCGGCTTGCTGCCGATCACCGGCCTGCCGCTACCGTTGATCTCCGACGGCGGCACCGCGTTGGTGGTGACCCTGGCGGCGGTCGGCATGCTCGCGTCGTTCGCGCGCGCCGAGCCGGACGCGGCGCGGGCCCTGTGGGCGCGCAACCCGGGACGGTTGGCGCGTCTGCTGTGGGCCCCGCTGCCGGCGCGTCGCGAACCGGGGGGAAGCGACGACGGCCGAAGCGGCCGGGTCGAGGAAAGCTAAGGAGATCTGAGGACTTGAACCAGCTGAAATCGGTGGTGCTCGCCGGCGGCGGCACCGGAGGCCACATCTACCCGCTGCTGGCCTTCGCCGACTGCCTGAGACGGCACGACCCCGACGTCGTGATCACGTGCCTTGGCACCTCGAAAGGCCTGGAGACCGAGCTGATTCCGTCCGCCGGATACGACCTGCGGATCGTCCCGGCTTACCAGCTTCCCCGAAAGATCAACATCGACCTGGTGAAGACCGGGCCGCGGATGATGCGCTCCACCAAGGCGACCCGCGACATCCTCGACGAGGTCGAAGCCGACGTCGTCGTCGGTTTCGGCGGCTACGTCTCGGTGCCGGCCTACCTGGCGGCCTGGCGGCGCAAGACCCCCACGGTCATCTTCGAGTTCAACGACCCGCCGGGCGTGGCCAACAAGCTGGGCATGCGTTTCGACCACCACCTCGCCGTCGGCTTTTCGTTCCTCACTCAGACGGTGCCCGCCCTTAAAGACGGCACGGTCACCGGCGTCCCGCTGCGCACCGCCATCTCGCAGCTCGACCGCACCGGACGCCGCACCGAAGCCCGCGCCCACTTCGGACTCGACCCGGCCCGCCCCACGCTGCTGGTGTACGGGGGCTCGCAGGGCGCGAACTCGATCAACCAGTCGGTGGCCGGCGCGGCCAAGGCGATCACCGACGCCGGCGCCCAGGTGCTGCACGTCACCGGTGCCCGGCGCGACGAGCCGGTCGAAGTCCCCGCGGACCTCAACGCCCCGTACGTGACCATGCCGTTCCTCAAGGAGATGGACCTCGGCTACTCCGCCGCCGACATGGTCCTGTGCCGCGGCGGCGCCATGACCTGCGCCGAAGTGGCCGCGGTCGGTCTGCCCGCGGTCTACGTGCCGCTTCCGTGGGGCAACCGCGAGCAGTACAAGAACGCCGGTCCCGTGGTGGCCGCCGGCGGCGGACTCTTCTGCGACGACGAGGACCTGTCGGCCCAGTGGATCGAGCGGGAAGCGATTCCGCTGCTGATCGACGGAGTCCGACTGGGGGAGATGGGCGCGGCCGCGGCCGCGTTCGGTCGGCGCGACGGCGACGAGGCGCTGCGCCGGGTGGCGCTGCAGGCGGTGGGGGCGGCGTGAACCTCGCCAAGCCCGGGACCGCGCTGCCGTCGCCGATCGACGAAGGCGTCACGGCCGAGGACCTGGGTCACGTGCTTTTCATCGGCGTCGGCGGCGTCGGACTCAGCGGCCTGGCCCGGCTTTACGCCACCCGCGGCCTTCGCGTCAGCGGCAGCGAACTGCGCGACTGGCCTTCGCTTGCGGCGCTCGCCGGTCTCGGCGCGACGATCCGCCGCGAACACAAGACGTCCAATCTCGACGGAATCGACACGGTGGTCCGCTCCACCGTCCACCCCGACGACCACCTCGAACTCGTCGAGGCCCGCCGCCGCGGACTTCGGATCATGCACCGCTCCGAGGCGCTGGCCGCGGCCATGACGGGCAAGAAGTCGCTTGTGGTGGCGGGAACGCACGGAAAGACCACCACCACGGCGATGCTGACCGACATGCTCGCCGTCTGCGGCGCCGACCCGTCGTTCGTCAACGGAGGCGAGTCGGCGGTCGACGGCCGCAGCGGCGGCCACGGCGCCGGCGAACACTTCGTGATCGAAGCCGACGAAAGCGACCGCTCCTTCATGCGGTACCGGCCGGACTTGGCCGTCCTGCTCAACGTCGACGCCGACCACCTCAACACCTACGGCGGCATAGACCAGCTTGAGGAGGGCTTCGCCGACTTCCTGCGCCTCACCGCCGCCGACGGCGCGATCGTGGTGTGCGCCGACGACGCGCGCGCCGCCCGCGTCGGCGAGCGCATGCGCGCCGAAGGACGTGAGGTGATCGCCTATGGCGAAGCGCCAGACGCCGACCTGCGGGTCAGCGAGCTGACGGTCGACGCCGCCGGCGTGCACTACCGCGCCGGCTGGCGCGGACGCGACCTCGGCCGCTTCGACGTGCCCACGCCCGGCGCCCACCTTGGTCGCAACAGCGCCGCCGTGGCCGCGGTCGGCCTGCGGCTCGGCCTCGGCGCCGACGACGTCCGCAAGGGACTCGCCGCCTTCGGCGGGGTGCGGCGCCGCTTCGAGCTGGTCGGAACCGCCGCGGGCGTGCGCGTCTACGACGAGTACGCCTACCACCCGGTCGCGGTGTCGGCCGCCGTGGAGACGCTGCGGCAGGTCGCCGAGGACGGGCGGCTGCTTGTGGTGTTCCAGCCGCTGCGCGTCTACCGCACCCGCGACATGCGCGCCGAGCTCGCCGCGGCGCTTGGCTCCGTCGACGAGCTGATCGTGATGGAAGTGTTCGGCCCCGGCGAGGAGATCCCTCCCGGCGACGGCGGAGTGGCGCTGTGCCGGGCCGTCGACCTGCCGGAGGACCGCAAACGTTTCACGCCGGAGTGGAGCGAGGCGATCGACGAGATCCGACGCCGCGCCCGACCCGGAGACGTCGTAGTCACCATGGGGGCGCCGCCGATCTCGCTCATGCCCCCCGAACTGCTGTCGGCGCTTGAAGAAAGCGCCGCGGAGGCACAGTAGGCATGAACCGCGAAAAGACCGAGCGTCCCGCCTGGAGACTCGTGCGCGTGCGGTCCCGCCTTAAACGGCGCTGGGTCGTGCTGGCTGTGGCGGGGGTGCTCGTCGTCGGCGGAGGAACCGGCTGGTTCGTCTACGGATCCCCAGCGCTCGCCGTGGAGTCCGTCGAAGTCAGCGGCGCCACGTTCACCGACGTCGAGGACGTCCGCGCCGCGGCGAAGGTGCCGGCCGGCACGGCGCTGGCGACCGTCGACGCCGACGCGGTCGCCGAGCGCGTGGCGCAGCTGCCCGAAGTGAGAAGGGTCTCGGTCGTCCGCGACTGGCCGCACACCGTCGTGGTCGAGATCGTCGAGCGCAGTCCCCGGCTCGCCGTGCCCGACGGAAAGAAATTCATACTTGTGGATGAATTTGGCGTAGCCTATAGGACAGTATCGGAACGTCCCGGCGACGCCGTGTTGGCGAAACTGAAAGATCCCGGCCGCGAGGACCCGTCCACCGCGGCGGTGTTGACTGTGACGTCGGCGCTCACCCCGAAGCTGGAGAACATCCTCGTCGAGGTGGACGCCGAGGCAGCGACCCGTGTCACGCTGGAGTTGGAAGACGGCCGCACCGTCTTTTGGGGAGACGCCTCGGAGTCCGACCGCAAGGCAGAAGTAGCCACCGTTCTGCTGCAACGGTCGGAAAAGCACATCGACGTCAGCGCTCCAGACGTTCCCACTGTGAGTTAGGTTGAGACGATGTGCCGTTGCCGGGACATAATTGATCACTAAGATCGGCGACACGCCGTGACACATCCGTGGCGTCAACGGCGACGAGCCATACGTTGCGTATGGAGCTTGTGGAATACGCTTGTCGCCAGACGACGCGGCCGGTCGGGACACGCAAGGCGCCTCTTGCCGCCTTAGCCAGCGAAGAGGAAAGGACTGGGGACAAATGACACCACCGCACAACTACCTGGCAGTCATCAAGGTCGTTGGCGTCGGCGGCGGCGGTGTCAACGCCGTCAACCGCATGATCGAAGCCGGACTCAAGGGTGTTGAGTTCATCGCGATCAACACCGACGCCCAGGCGCTTCTCATGAGCGACGCCGACGTCAAATTGGATGTCGGCAGAGAGCTCACGCGCGGGCTCGGCGCCGGCGCCAACCCCGAAGTCGGGGCGAAGGCCGCCGAAGACCACCGCGACGAGATCGAAGAGGTGCTCAGAGGCGCGGACATGGTGTTCGTGACCTGCGGCGAAGGCGGCGGCACCGGAACCGGAGGCGCGCCGGTCATCGCCAACATCGCGCGCAAGATCAGCGCGCTGACCATCGGCGTGGTGACCCGGCCGTTCACCTTCGAGGGGAAGCGTCGCCAGACTCAAGCCGTCGAGGGCATCGAGCAGCTGCGCAACGAGTGCGACACGCTGATCGTCATCCCCAACGACCGGCTGCTGCAGACCGGCGACCGCGGTATCACCATGATGGACGCGTTCCGTCTCGCCGACCAGGTGCTGTTGTCGGGCGTGCAGGGGATCACGGATCTCATCACGACTCCGGGGCTGATCAATCTGGACTTCGCCGACGTCAAGAGCGTCATGAGCGGCGCGGGCTCGGCGCTGATGGGCATCGGAAGCGCGCGAGGGGAGAACCGCGCCGTCGAGGCCGCCAAGGCCGCGATCTCCTCGCCGCTGCTCGAGCAGAGCATGGAGGGCGCGAAGGGAGTGCTGCTTTCGATCGCCGGCGGCTCCGACCTGGGGCTTTTCGAGATCAACGACGCCGCCGAGCTGGTAAGCGACTGCGCCCACGCCGACGCCAACATCATCTTCGGCGCCGTCATCGACGACGCCCTCGGCGACGAGGCCCGGGTGACCGTGATCGCCGCCGGGTTTGAAACCGGCGACACGGAGTTCGCGCTGCCTGAGCCGATC